>JALVDQ010000015.1 GCA_027008885.1 Thiotrichaceae bacterium
TAAAAACGAGAATGATCCTCAGAGCAAGATATAAGATTAAGTGGTCTGGAAACAGAAGGAAATTTTAGTGATTTGAGGTTGACAAGTGACTTCATAGAAGGTTGGATTAGCGTAGCGTAATCCAACAAAGTGCCACGATTGTGTCAGATTACGCTACGCTAATCAGACCTACAAACTTTGCTTTAAATGAAACTATTTAATTTGGTAAATGACGAATAAAATCCATACGCTGATGTAATACTCGAATAACTTTAATTGTGTGTTTATATTGTCGATAAAATACAACATGAGAACCAATAAGGTAGCTTTGATAAAGGCTACCTAGCTCCTCTCTATTTTTACCTAGCTCTGGGTTCTCACACAAAAAATCAAGCATATCCAGAATCTTTTTATGGTATCTATCAGCCTGTTTTAGATTCCACCGATCCAAACCGTGCAGCCAAATATTATCCAAATCATCCGCTGCCGCATCCGATAAAATATAAATCATTGCCTATGACTGCAAATCAGTTTGCTGTAAATACGCTTGACGTTTTTTCATAAAAGATGAAGCATATTCTTCACTTGTCATTGTCTCACCAGATTCACCTTTACGCAATTCAGCTTGTAAACGTGCAACCTTTGTCTCATGGTCTTCCAACATTCTCAGCCCTGCACGTACAACCTCACTTGCGGAGGAATATTTTCCACTATCCACCTGAGATTCAATAAACTCATCCAGATGGTTACCCAGTGTAATCGATGTATTTTTAGCCATGCCAAGCACCATAAGTTAATTAACCTGGCTTTTATTGTACCAATATTTGGTACTTATGTGTAATTTAGGGTAAATTTAGCCATACGAAGAACTCAATTGATTGATTTGCAGAAGTCGTTATAGCTCCCAGGGATTGACTAAATCCAAACCTTCTATCAATTCAAAATCTTTAGTGTTACGAGTAAAAAGTTGCAAATCATGTTGCAAGGCAATAGCCGCTATTTGAGCATCAGGGAAATCAATGGGGCGACCTGCTTTAGTACGCTGTTGAATAATTGCAGCATAAAAGGGAGAGGATTGCCTGTCAAAATCCAGCGTATTTTTCTCAAATAAATCAAGCACTTTATTGGCTACATGCTGTAATTGGTGTTTTCGTGTAGCTTCATCCAGCAAAGCAATACCTTGTAAAATTTCGGCATGAGTAATTGATGAAATATAGGTAGATTGTGCCGTGAAATGATTAACTGCCCGAATCACATGCGCATCAGGAGATACTTTCATTAACTCAGACAGTACATTGGTATCCAGTAGAATCATCCAAATGACTCATCAGAAAAATCTAAATGTCGTTGGCTGGGTTTGGCTTTTCTGTCGGGCAGGGTTAAATCAAATCCACCTGCCTTGCTAACAATCTCTTGAATGCGTGTAGCAATACCTTCATCTGATGTCTTCTTGTCTGCAAATGTCTGTGCAAGTATGGCTCTTGCCTCAGCTTCCATTGAATGCCCATGCCGTGCCGCCTGCATACGTAATTTTGATTTTATATCATCATCTAATTGACGAATTGTTAGGCTTGCCATAACGCCTCCTAATTGATTGCAATGAAATCATTATAATCATTGCAGTCATTTCTTGCAATTTTTACCTTCATTATTCCCAGACAGGTCCTTATTATTGAGCCTTTTTGTGCGAATTGTGTTTGAAAGCAATATGCTACAATTAGTTTGTTTAGTTTCAAAGTTTCATATTAAAGGTTATTAAAATGAGCAGTACTTCACCATTAGCAAAACAATATATTACTGAGCAAGAATATCTTGACGGTGAAAAAATCAGTGAGGTTCGCCATGAATATATAGATGGTGAGGTTTATGCAATGGCTGGGAGTAGTCGGCGACATAACCGAATTGCTGGGAATTTATATATTGCTTTAAGTAGCGCATCTCGTGATACACCTTGTGATGTTTTTAGCTCTGATTTAAAAGTCCGGATTAATCAGCGTAAAACCTATTACTACCCTGATGTACTGGTCACTTGTGATGAGGATGATCAGCAGGATGAGTATTTTATTGATAAGCCGTGTTTGATTGTCGAGGTGCTATCAAAAAGCACTGAACAAAAAGATTATCGTGAGAAACTCTTGGCATATCAGTCGATAGAGAGTTTACAAAATTATCTAATTGTGGCTCAGGATCATTGCCATATTGATTTGTTTTACCGTGAGAAACAGGGTGGCTGGTGGATTCGCTCGTTTGATTCAATGCAGGATGTGATCAAATTATCCTGCCCTGTTTGTGAAGTCAGTGTGGTTGATATTTATGAGGGTATTGCGTTTGACGCCTGAGTCTGAAAAACAGGCGTTTAAGGATGCTGCAAGCACCAAGGATTATTTATGCTGTTTAAGCGGTTGCAGCCTGTGTTGCATTTTCGCATAGCCCCAGGCACCTAAACTCAAAATACCATAGAGTATGATGATAAAGAGTAATTGCTCGGGATTTGACTGGTATTCATAATATAAAATCAAGCTGGTTCCCAGCAATAAACCTGCAATTGAGACAATGGTTATCGGTGTGGATGAGTGGGTTTTATCGCGTATTTTAAAGTTGGCGATTGCCATTAATAATGACACCAGCAAGAAGGTGATGCTGCCAAATTCCAGAATCAGGCGTAGCCCACCCACTGCAATTAATAATGACGCAATGCCTGCCATGGTCATAATCGCGGTTTTGGGGATGCCCTGTTTTCGCTGTGAAATAATCGGTGGCAAATAGCCATCATCGGCAATCCGCGCCATTTGGCGTGATGAACCAAACAATGTGCCATTAATCGCGCTGCTGGTAGCAAGAATAGCACCGAGCACCACCAGATTTCCGCCCAGACTGCCCATAATATCGCTGGCACCGGCTGCCAGTGCGTATTCCTTGTTTTTGATTAAATCCTCGGCAGGAATCGCTAAAACAGCACTCAGTGCAATAATGAAATAAATCAATGCCACCAGAATAATCGCCGAGAAGATGGCTCTGGGGATGTTTTTATCCGGATTTTCCATTTCATTGACCGCATTTATGACTAGCTGAAATCCCTCATAGGCAACAAATGTTACTGACGAGACAATCAAAATACTCATTAACGGCGTGGCGGCAGCATCTTTTAACAGCATCTTGCCAAAGGTAGGCAGATCTGTTTTGGCAAAATAGATGAGTGCCACCGAAATAACAAACAGAATAAACAGCTTTACATAGACCATAATATCTTCAACTCGTCCCATTCCCTTGACGCTCCAGATATTAATCAGGGCAAACAGCCAGATCACACTGATGGCAACCAGTTTGCGTATTACTTCATTATTACCGAATGAAAAATCACTGATGCCATACGATGAAAAGGTGTAGGCATACAGCGCCAGCGTACTGATATAGCCAAAGATGGTGTACCAGCCAATAAATGAGGCGGCTAAATGTGAATGAGGATAGGTGCGTTTAAAAAAGGCATAGGTTGCACCTTCATCCTTATAATAAAGCCCCAGCTTGACATACGAATAGGCAGCAAACCATGCCACAACACCACCCAGGGCGATTGCAAAAGGTGCTAATGCGCCTACCATTGATACAGATATACCCAAAATGGTAAAAATACCGCCACCGATCATGCCGCCAAGAGCTATGGCGAGCAGCTCTTTAAAGCCCAGATTTTTTGTCATTTTAATTGTCATTTTAATATTCCTTTTTCTAAATACTTGTATTGAGCTGGTGGCGTCGTATTTCCTTATCCATAAAAAAACAAATTATTTTTCAACCTCTTCAACCACATGCTTATACAAATGATTGATTATTGCCATCATTTCCCTATGCTTTTTCTTCATTGAATTATGCAGGGCAGCCTGTTTTTCATGTTCTTGTCTTTCTTGATCGTGTATAGCAATATACTTGTCATCCTCTTCTTCAGCAATATGGCTAGTTGGATCAGTTTCATAGCTTACCATCACTTCTTCGTGTTCATGATCGAGTTTTTCGTGGGCGCGTATAGCTTGAGCATGTTCTTCCAGTAAGTCAGTATGCTTTTTAATACTTGATTCAATAGCTTGCAACTTTTTCAATGCTTGTTGATGGTCTTTTTTCCAAACTTCAATTTCATTAATCCAAAAATCATGGTCACTATACCAGCGCAGGTGTTCTTTGTGTTCATTTGCATGTTCATCCATTCTAACTTTATGCGCACGTTCTTTTAAATCTTCGGTGAAAGCTAAAAATTCTTCTGTGGCGACATCAGCAATCTTGCTGAGCTTTTCCCATATGGCATCTGTAAGATAGTCAGCATCAATTTTAAATTGTTCTTTATAGGCATTTTTAGCTCCCTTTAATGCTTCGCCAACAGACTGTAAATCATTTTTTACCTCGGCACTGATTTTTTGTGACTCTTCATTTGTCAGCTCTTTCCATTTACTGAGTTTTTCTTCGGCGATTTGTACGGCTTCTTTTAGTGGTTTGCCTTCTTTTTCAATCAGTGTTTCGATTGTTTCCAGCATATTTTGATAAGCTTTTATCATTTTTTCACTTAATTCTTGAGTTTTCATTGTTTTGTTCTCTGACTGTTAAATTATTCAGCTTGTATAATAACGTGAAGATATAGATAAAAATGTCATCAAGGTGACACTGTAGAGTACGACCAGTATTTTTGCGACGGGAGCATAGTTGCTATGTGAGCAAAGCAATAACGAAGAAGATCAGAAAACAGGGGCTAAATTGTTAGATGTCCTCTGTCCTCTGTCCTCTGTCTTCTGTCTTCTGTCTTCTGTCTTCTGTCTTCTGCCACCCATCCCCCCTGTTTTTATATATTTTAGAGGAAGCTCATAGTTGTCAGCCAAGTGACAGAATACTTCTACAAGTCCGGCTATGCTTCTGCACTCAACTAACAAATTAAGGAGAATAAAATATGAATACGGAAAAAACTGAAACACTAAACGATTTAAAAAATAGCGCTAATCTATTGCCAAACTTTGGCAAAATTTCACTGATTGCAGGGATATTGCTGATTATTCTGGGAGTCACAGGCATTGTTCTGCCTGAATTAATGTCTCTGGAAACCAGTATTTTTCTTGCAAGTTTATTTGTTGTGGGTAGCATCTTCTGGTTAATTCACTCATTTAAGTCACGCAGCAAGGAGTGGAGCGAATGGTTAAAACCTATTTTATTATTAATAAGTGGCGGTTTGATGTTGCTTTACCCCATGACAGGCGTTGCAACAGTTGGCTTGTTATTGGCGTTCTATTTATTGCTTGATGCGTATAGCAGCTTTTTACTGGCGTATAGTATTCGCCCTAAAAAAGGCTGGGGCTGGATGGTGTTTAATGGCGTTATGTCATTAGTGCTGGCAACCCTGTTCCTGATTGGATGGCCTGTTTCTTCGCTATGGCTGGTTGGCTTGTATGTCTCCATTAGCCTGTTTTTCGATGGCTGGGCGCTATTGACAATAGCCTGGATGCAACACAAGCTGGAAAAAGACGCTACTGCAAAAGTATAAGTACCCAAACAAAATTAATCTAACAAAATTTCGTTCCTGTTTTTTGATATTCAAGGCAAGAAGAGGACAGCAACGTAACGGGGACAAGTTGTAGGGTTGACGGAGTTTACGCAAGCAACCAGATTTGAGCTTCGATGGTTGGTTACGCAAAGCTACACCAACCCTACATATCTGCAAGTCACAAATATAAAAATATATAAAAAACAGGGGGGATGGGTATTAGATACTTAGTAACC
>JALVDQ010000016.1 GCA_027008885.1 Thiotrichaceae bacterium
TCCTCAGAGCAAGATATAAGATTAAGTGGTCTGGAAACAGAAGGAAATTTTAGTGATTTGAGGTTGACAAGTGACTTCATAGAAGGTTGGGTTAGATACGCATAAAACCAGAATCTAAAATCACTACAATGCTTGCGCGTATCGTAACCCAACAGGATGCCATGACTTTGCCAAACCACTGCTCCCGTGTTACGCTCCTCAGCACAGGCTATGCAAAAAATATATAAAAAACAGGGGGGATGGGTATCATACAACTGTAGGTTGGGTTAGATACGCATAAAACCAGAATCTAAAATCACTATAATGCTTGCGCGTATCGTAACCCAACAGGATGCCATGACTTTGCCAAACCACTGCTCCCGTGTTGCGTTCCTCAGCACAGGCTATGCAAAAAATATATAAAAAAAGGGGGGGATGGGTTGTTGTATTACAATCAGGAAATCCCATAAAAAAGGTCGCCCAAAGGCGACCTTTTTTTAGCTGTTATGCCTTAACTTATTTTATAAACAACATTTCCTGATAGCTGGGTAATGGCCACAGATCACTGGCAACGTCCACTTCAAGCGCATCCACAAACTTGCGTACTTCATCCATAAGCTTGCGTATGTCTTTTGCACAGAATTGCATGTGAGCTTCCACATTTTTAAACTTGTCTTTAGCGATTGCTTTTTCAAGTTTGGCAACTGCTTTCATCATGCCGTTAACATTCTTGCCAATATTCTTGGCGATATTGTTGTCGATATTAATACCCATTTCGCTAGCAGATGCGGCTGCCAGCGCAAGATCAGACAGGTAGCGAGTCGCTGCCGGATAGATTTTCGTCTTTGCCATATCAACTACCAGCCTGGCTTCAACTGCAATTGAAAGAATGTACTGCTCGGCATAAACCTCAAAACGGCTTTCCAGCTCAACGTCTGAAAGAACCCCTGTGCTCTTGAACAGCTTCTTGACATCCTTGTCTTTAAGATAAGGCAGTGCATCAGCCGTTGTTGGCAGTTCTTTAAGACCACGTTTTTTCGCTTCCTTATGCCACTCGGCTGAATAACCATCACCGCCGAATACCGCCGCTTCATTTTCTTTCATGAGCTTTTTAAGTACCGAAATAACCGCTTTGGTGGTATCACCCTTGGTTCTTTTCAGTGCTTTGGTCAGCTCGCCTGCGATCCAGTTTAATGAATCTGCAAGCATGGTATTCATGGCAATCAAAGGACCTGTTACCGATTGATTTGAACCCACTGCGCGGAATTCAAAACGGTTACCAGTAAATGCAAAGGGTGAAGTACGGTTACGATCACCCGCATCTTTGGCAAAAGGAATAATCTGTGACAATCCCAAATCCATAATGCCGCCTTCATCCACGTCATCCAGCTTGCCCTTCTTGATCTGCTCAAAGACACCTTCGATTTGTGAACCAAGGTAAACAGAAAGGATTGCAGGTGGCGCTTCATTTGCACCCAAACGATGGTCATTGCCCGCAGATGCGATAACCGCGCGTAATAATGGACCGAATTTGTGAACGCCACGAATCACTGCGCCACAGAACAACAGGAAGTTTAGATTCTCATGGGGTGTTTTGCCCGGATCAAGCAAATTACCCTGCGTTGAGTTACCAACAGACCAGTTAACATGCTTGCCTGAACCATTGATGCCCGCAAATGGCTTCTCATGTAGCAAACAAGCAAAACCGTGCTTCTTCGCTGTATTTTTCAATGTAGTCATGATTAGCTGCTGGTGATCAGCCGCTACATTTGCCGCCTCAAAATAAGGTGCAATCTCAAACTGACCAGGAGCAACCTCGTTATGACGTGTTTTGGCAGGGATACCAAGGCGGTATAGCTGCTCTTCAACATCCTGCATAAATACCTGAACGCGGGGAGGAATCGCACCGAAATAGTGATCATCAAATTCCTGACCTTTTGCGGAAGGAGCGCCAAACAGGGTGCGACCAGACAAAATCAGGTCAGGGCGCAAATTGGCAAAGTTTGCATCTATAAGGAAATACTCCTGCTCAGCGCCACAACTGGAGTTAAGTGTTGATACTTCCTCTTCACCCATGAGCTTAAGCACTTTTTGTGCTGCTTCATTCATTGCCGCATTTGAGCGCAGCAGAGGAGTTTTCTTGTCGAGTGACTCGCCAGTCCATGAAATAAAGACAGATGGAATACACAAAGTTGCGCCATTCTCGGTGTGCATGATGTATGCAGGACTGGTTGGATCCCAGGCAGTATAACCACGCGCGGCATTAGTCACACGAATACCACCGTTAGGGAACGAAGAACCATCAGGCTCACCCTTGATCAGCAGGCTTCCGGTAAATTCGGTGATTGCCTTGCCGCTGGCATCCGATACGATAAAACCATCATGTTTCTCGGCAGAGGCTCCCGTCAACGGGTAAAAAACATGCGAGAAGTAATTTGCCCCTTTTGAAATTGCCCAGTCTTTCATGGCTGCAGCAACCGCATCAGCCGTCGCAGGATCTAATGGCTCACCTGTTTCAAGTGTCTTTTTCATTGCCTTATAGGCTTTTTTAGACAGCGCCTCTTCCATTTTAGTCAGGGTAAAAACATCCGTCGCCCAGATTTTGCTTAAAGGCTTTGGTTTTTTAACCGGCATTGGCTCCCTGTTTGTTATCTGAAATACTGCTTGTTCACGAGATTCACTTCCACTCATTTTATAACTCCTGTGTTTCTAATCCTAAGGTAAAAAAGAGCCATGTGGATTTTGACCAAAGAAAACCATCAAGCTCTTAAAATTGTTAAATCGTATATTTTCCGCAAAAAATGTGCCAAGTATCATACAGGAGAGAATTATATTTTTCATTCTCTAAAAGCATCAAAATAAGCTCATTACAGGCTTTATTGAACACCTTTTAGGCGAGATCATAGAAGCTATTGCACCAATATTGTGCTTTTGTCAGATAAACGCACCCTTTTGTCGATTTGTATGAACTGGAATACGATCTGGGAGCCTGTCTGAAAATAGCCTTGATTATGGTTGGTTTCGCAAAGCTACACCAACCCTACCAAGCATCGTAAAACGGCATTGTCTGAAGGCAAGACGCAAGAAAAAAGAAGACGGTAAACACTGCAACATCTGACTTTCCTGGTGGAGATTGGGGATTAAGACATTATGACATTATTGTTAGCAATTTAACAAGGACTGGTACGGACTTGCAAACAGGCTTGCGCCGTCCCTAAACCCAATCCTTAACCTCCTGTTGCATCCCTCAATACAGGCTGCATAAAAATATATAAAAAACAGGGGGGATGGGTATTGTACAACTGTAGGTTGGGTTAGATACGCATAAAACCAGAATTTAAAATCACTACAATGCTTGCGCGTATCGTAACCCAACAGGATGCCATGACTTTGCCAAACCAGCGCTCCCGTGTTGCGTTCCTCAACACTATACAAAAAAACATACAGTGCGTTGATTTGAGTTTTATAAAGACATCAACAATAATGCTACTATCAATTTTTTTATATATAAAGATAAAAAGAGAAATAAGATGAAATTAATAATATTTGGCATCGCAATATTATTCTCTTTGCAAGCTTGTAGCCTGGATCAAACTATGTCATTACGCCATATGAAAAATTGCAAGATATATGATGATACTTCTACCATTTATAAAGAGAATGGAAAGCAGTGTAAAAAGGATAAGAAAATTGTAACCGAGATATTGGGTGAGGGTGCTCTGGAAGCAGAAAATCAACAACGAAGTTTTGTAGGCGAGTTCACTTTGACATGGCTGGCGTTCTTTGACAATTTAATACATTAGCGGGAAACTAAAATGAAGTTAATAATATTAAGTATATCTGTACTACTTTCTCTGCAAGGTTGCATTCGTTCCCAACCACTCAGTTGTAAGGTTTTTAATCCAAAATACTCTAAAGAGCAATGTATCAAGGACAGGAAGACTGTAGATTCATTGACTGTTCTTGAGCAGAGGGGTGGGTCTTGAGCGTCTTGATCAGCTGAGATTTTTCCACGCTTCCAGAAATGGTCGCAAATACAGACTAGAAAAAGAGTGTGGCTTGTTTTCTGCCTTTTCTAATCCATAAAACAAAACCTGGTCTTTTGAAGAGAAACAGTGAGAATCAAAGCATAAGTCCCATAAAGAAAAAACGATGCCATAGTTTTTATTAAGATGTTCTGCAGCCGAAGAGTGGTGAATTTGGTGCTGGGCGGGTGATATAAAAACACGTTCTACGGGATGATAGTAACAAAGTGGTATATTGCTGTGCCTTAAATTAGAGCCGATGATATCAAATGCAAACGTAAAGATACTGGCTCCTAAAATAGTGACTAATGTGACTTTGTCACTAAAAAAGAAAACAAAAATAATTACACAAACTCCTGCCACAAATGCTCTGCCTAACAGCATCAATATCGCCTCGACAGGATGGACTCTAAACACGGTAAAAGGGTTTAGACTCGTTGCACTATGATGCACCTTATGAAATGCCCAAAGTAGCGGAATGGTGTGCAGCCAGCGGTGTAGCCAGTAACGCACAAAATCATCCAGCACAAAAAGGCTCAGGGTGTAGCTAAAAGCAATCACACCCGTAGAAGCCTCTTTAAAAATGGCAAGATTTCCATCAAATAAATTATGCAGCCACGCCAGACCAAGAGCAATAAAAATGCTTGATATTCCCTGCAAGCGTGTCGAAAAAAAGGAAATGAGAGTGCTATTAACTATCATTAACAAATAATCCGCTCTTGCAGATTTTGATAGCCAACTCGTTGCAGAAAATATCTCATGCAAGGCTGTTTTTAGCGTTTTCTTTTTGTATGCAACAAACCAGAACAAGCTAATGATCAATGCAGAGCACAGATACCCCCAGAAAATACGCCTTTGCGGATTGAAAAAGGCAGAAAACCAGTCAAGGAAAGGGGATTGTATGAGCTCTTCAAACATGTTTTTAAATAGAATCAAGCCCTGGGGATTGCGCAACAATAATAAGATTTTGTCTATTCAGTCAATTATTGCTGATATAAAAAATGTTAAAATCAAAGTAATTAACTTTACTTTGAGGATATTCAAGTGCAGGCAAAAACCTTTGCAAATTTATCAATAGGGCTATTTTTTCTGGTTTCATCAGTTTCTTTGGTGGTTTTGATGAGTATGTTTATATTCGTCTGGCAGCCGATATGGACAAAAGGATTTAAAGACTTTCATGCCATCAGTGATGCAATTGGCAAGCTCAACGAAACCGTTAAACCCAGTTCTGAAATTGCGCCCAATATGCTCACTGAAATTATCAAAATGAGAAAATCAATGGCCCATATGGAAGGCACTATGGACGCAATGATCGAAATACGCTCAATTATGACAGGTATGAGCGAATCAATGAAAAAACTTGAAGAGATTAACCCTAATATCGTTAGTATCAATCGCTCCGTTGATTTAATGGGACGCACTATGTCTGGTCAATTGGGAGTAATGAATTATGAAGTTAACAAGATGAATGACAAGTTTTCTCCTATGGGATTTATGCCGTTTAACTGGTAATGTTGTTGGAGTACCAGTTCTCGGACAGGCTCCTAGGAGCTTGTCCGAGAACCAAGCTCAAAAAATAACCAGAAATTCAATATTTATATTATATTTCAGCTAGTTATGGTAAAATATCACAAATTAACAGCTTTCTGAAAAGACCATGAAGCCAGCATTTAAAGAAAATCCCAGTGAATTTAATCAACGGCTGATGTTCCC
>JALVDQ010000017.1 GCA_027008885.1 Thiotrichaceae bacterium
ATTTCCTTCAATTGACACAAGGGAGCTCTTAACTACTTGATTTTTCGTTGCCTGCTGGGGTAAGAAAGTTTTGATGGGGCTTATTACTTTTTTATTTTCATGGGGTTATATGCAGCGCAATTGGCTCAAATATGGATTGCTATTTCGGTTTATGTACTAATTGCTATCATTAAAAAGCGTCTAAAGTTAGAATCTAGACTTTACACAATATTACAGATTTTAAGCCTCAGTCTTTTTGAGAAAACACCATTAGATCAACTACTTACAAATTTGGAAAACAAAACTGAGGATGACAATAACCCTAAGCAATTGAATTTATTCGATTTAACGTTGGGACGCTAGTGATATTTTTGTAATTGCACTTGTAACCTGTGTTGAGGAACGAAACACAGGAGCACAGGTTAACAATGTGCAATCCCGCATTCGTATACTCACTCAACGCGCAGGCTACATGCTTGCCCCGTATTCCGCAGGGCTTCATAGTTGACTACGTTGCTGTCTTCTGTCCTCAGTCCTCTGATACCTGTACATACCCATCCCCCCACTTTTTTATATATTTTTGTCCTGCGGGTTTTGATAATTCTGGATGGTGGTATATCCTTAGCGACTGCTTTTTGTGTATATAAAATTAAGGGATATAGCATGATGTCGATGTCTGACCGCGATGGTCTAATCTGGTTTGATGGTGAAATGGTTGAATGGCGTGAAGCCAGGGTACATGTGTTAACGCATACACTGCATTATGGCATGGGTGTATTTGAAGGCGTGCGTGCGTATAAAACAGATCAGGGGGCCGCGATTTTTCGCCTGAAAGAACATACCGACAGACTTTTCAATTCAGCGAAAATCATGAATATGCCAATGCCTTTTTCTGAGGAAGAAATCACACAGGCGCAAATTGATTCAGTCCGTGAAAATAATCTTGATTCTGCTTATCTTCGCCCCATGTGCTTTTATGGTTCGGAAGGTATGGGTCTGCGCGCTGATAATCTTAAAGTTCACGCAATCGTTGCAGCCTGGGAATGGGGAGCTTACTTGGGTGCGGATAATATGGAAAAAGGTATTCGCATCAAAACTTCTTCCTTTACCCGTCACCATGTCAATATCAGCATGTGCAAGGCAAAGGCAAACGGACATTACATTAATTCTATGCTAGCCTTGCAGGAAGCGATTACCGATGGTTATGATGAAGCATTATTGCTGGACGTTGAAGGTTTTGTTGCCGAAGGAAGCGGTGAAAATATCTTTATTGTAAAAGACGGGGTCATTTACACGCCTGATCTGACATCAGCCTTAAACGGCATTACCCGAAATACCATTATGGCGCTGGCAAGCGATCTTGGCTATGAAATCATAGAAAAGCGCATTACCCGTGATGAAGTATATATTGCTGATGAAGCCTTTTTTAGCGGAACCGCAGCAGAAGTCACTCCAATTCGGGAGCTGGATAACCGCCCCATTGGTCCAGGAACAAGAGGACCGATAACAGAGAAGCTACAAGCGCTTTACTTTGATATTGTTCATGGTCGTGTTGAAAAATATAAAGACTGGCTAACCCCTGTAAAATAGAGGGATTTAAGTGTTCCGCACACCACAATAATCACAAGGAAAATACTATGACAGAGGAAATTTCAGATAAAGTAGCAGACTATAAAAAACTGAATATAACCAATGAGGTCACGATAACTCGCAAAGACCTTCCGCTGCACTGCCCAACGAATGTTTCTGCGCTTTGGTGTTCACATCCCAAGGTTTTTCTTGCGATTGAAAACTCCAAAACCGGCACCGCGCGTTGCCCCTATTGTGGAACACTGTATCGTTTAAAAGATTAATTTAACTAGCCATCATGTGCTGCTCCTGGCTATCCAATATCCCAAGTCAGTAATACTCTAAAGTGCCATTAAAGTATTTCTATCCCCGCTATTGGCCGACGTGGTTCGGTATTGGTCTATTGCGTTTGCTTATTTTATTGCCCTGGCGCTGGCAAATGAAACTTGGCGAAATGCTGGGCAGATTGCTTTACCCCCTGCTGGCGGCACGGCGAAAAGTCAGCTGCATCAATTTGAGCATTGCTTTTCCTGATCTCGACGATAAGCAACTTGCAGAGTTAAATAAAAAGCATTTTATTTCCATGGGTCAGGCTTTGTTTGAAGCGGCTCTTGGCTGGTGGGGATCTGAAAAACAAATTAAACGCCTGACTCATATCGAAGGTCATGAGTATCTGCAGCAGGCAAAAAACAGCCCCAGAGTCCTGCTGCTGGGATCGCACTTTGCGCCACTTGAAATCGGCGGCAGAATCATTGCCCAGCACATGCCACTACATGCCGTTTACCGCCCCCATCAGAATGAGCTTATTGAATATCTGGTCGCCAAGCAGCGCACTAAAAACTGCGGCAAGGCAATCCCCAAGACCAATATTCGTGAATTAATAAAAAGCATCAAGTCCGGATTTCCATCATGGTATGCGACGGATCAAAACTATCGCCTGAAAGGGAGTATTCTGGTGCCGTTTTTTGGTATCGAGGCACCTACAAATCCGGGGACTTCACGCCTGGCAAAAATGACAAAGGCGTTAGTCATCCCCTGCATTGCGGTGCGTCTGCTGGACAGGGAGGATTCCCGAGAAGGTTATTTGCTGCGCTTTTACCCGCCACTTGATGATTTTCCTGGTGACGATATTTTACAGGATAGCAGACGCTTGAATCAGATTATTGAAACCCAAATCAGGGAATTTCCCGAGCAGTACCTGTGGACACATAAACGCTACAAGTATTACAAAGAAGAAAACAGGGATTTTTATGCGGAGTTCCCGGACAACCTGGACAATACCGATAATTTAGGCAGTGATAATTTAAACAAAAGCGGAAAGAGCTGCAAATGATTATCCGGCGATATTTGGTAAAAGAGATCATGAGCTCTTTTTTTGCAACCCTGTTTGTACTGTTGCTGATTATTATTGGCAATACCTTTGTGCGCCTGCTGGGTTCGGTCAGCGCTGGGGGCTTGCCCGTTGATGCGCTGGGAAAGCTGCTGATGCTTGGCTCTGTCAACGCCGCTATTAAGCTCATCCCCATTGCTTTATTAATTGGCATGATGCTCGCTTTTGGGCGCCTTTATCGTGATCACGAAATTATTGCAATGCACGCTTCCGGTATCGGTCCGAAAGAATTTTACAAGGGTATTTTTCTGTTTGTTGGTCCTTTGACTTTAGTCATTGCCGGACTGATCCTGTTTGTTATCCCGATGCTTGAACAGGCGCATCAGGATATTAAAGATGAAATAAAACAACGTCCTGAGGCTGCGGGCATCCCTGTGGGGGAATTTATGCATGCCAGCGCAGGCAATAAACGCATCACGCTGTTTGTTGAAGACATTGACAAGGAGAATGTGGTTATGCAGCGATTCTTTCTGCATGTCTCTGAAAACAATGACAAACAGACAACAGCCAAAGAAAAATACTCAGGCAAAAAACTGAATAATACGGAAGTCATTCTTTCTGCCAAAAAAGCACTGCTTTATATTGATCCAAACACAGGCAGCAGAATATTTAAAATAGAAAACGGCAGTCGTTATGACAATGACCGAAATACAGGAGAATTTACCATTTTCAAATTTGAGGAGCATGGTATACATATTCCTGCCCTGAAAGTAGTGGATTCCAAAAACCTGGAAGCCGAATCATTTAGCCGTTTGCTTAAAAACAAGGATCTCAGGAGCCAGGCTGAAATACACTGGCGTCTGGCATTAATTTTTTCAGCACCTGTTATGGCATTACTTGCCTTTCCCCTGAGTTACACAACACCTCGCCAGGGGCGTTTTGGCAAACTCGCTTTGGGCATACTCCTGTATGCAGTTTATGCCGAGCTGATCGTAACTGGTCAATCCATGATTGAAGATGGAAAAATCCCGCCCTGGCTTGGTCTTTGGTGGATACACCTGGCTTTTATCCTGCTGGCTTTGTGGCTGGTGAAAAAACAGTATGGAAGTGCAGGATGATAAAAATACTCGACCGCTATCTCTGGACTGCAACACTGCAAGGTCTGCTGATCGCCTGGATTGCACTCGTCAGTCTTGACCTGTTTTTTGCGTTTATCAATGAGTCCTCCAAAACCAATGCGCTGTACAGCAATTTTCAGGCATTTATTTACCTGATTTATACGCTGCCAGGCAGGTTTTACGAGTTTTTTCCTACGGCAACCCTGATTGGCGCATTACTCGGTCTTGGCAATTTGGCTGCAAATTCAGAATTTACCGCCATGCGAGCGGCGGGAATATCAATTCGCCAGATTGTTTTTTCAGTGCTGAAACTGGGGTTTTTATTAGCAGTTGCCATGTTTCTTGTGGGCGAATACCTCGTTCCTGTTACAGATTTGCAGGCACGAAACTTTAAGGCACACTTAAAAAATAAAAACATTGTGCTGGTAGGTGGCGCAGGTTTGTGGGTAAAGGAGAAAAACAATATTCTTCATATTGGCAAGGTTATCAGCAAAGAGCGTTTAAGCGATATTTCAATCTATACCTTTAAACCGGATCACACAGGTCTGGAATCGCTAACAACAAGCAGTGACGCGATAGCCGCCAAAAATGGCTGGAACCTGAAGAATGTCGAAACGGCTAAATTTGAAGAACGCCAGGTAATCAAACAAAGAAAGCAGGAAATATACAAGGCAGGTTTTCTTAACCCGCAGATTCTGGATGTGGCGACGGCAGAACCGGATCAGCTTTCAAGTAGTGCGCTTGCAAAAATCATTGATCATCAAAAAAGCAATCAACTAAAAACTGACAAACTTGAGCTAATTTACTGGAAGCGTTATTCGGTACCACTTTCGGCACTGGTTATGTTGATTCTGGCAATGCCCTTTCTGTTTGGCTCAAATCGGGGTGGAGGCGCCGGACAGCGGGTATTTATCGGGATTGTTGTAGGCATAGTTTTTTACCTGATTAATCGCTCTGCAAATGAACTGGGTATCGTTTATGGCTTCTCTGCCCTGTTAAGTGCTTTTATGCCCTCTGTGTTTTTTCTGGTTGTGGGGCTTTTTGCCTTAAGTCGTATCAGATAATCCTGAATCTGAGCTACCTCATAAAACTCAGGATAATATATTGGCGAAGTAAAAACTTTATGATAGCTTGGTCAGATGGAATCCACTAATCTACAACGGCGAGCCTTTCTTCGCGGCAAAAGTCCGAGACTTAAGCCAAATGCAATACATCCCCCCTGGTCTCTGGAAGCATCTGCCTTTATTGAAAAATGTACGCGCTGTGATGAGTGCATCAGCGCCTGCCCTGAAAAAATCCTGAAAAAAGGAGATGGCGGTTATCCAGAAGTAAACTTTATTGCTGGCGAATGCACATTTTGCGCAAAATGTGTCGAAGCCTGTGACTCAGGTGCTTTCAAAAAAATGGCAACGAAAGGGGATGATCTGAAACCTGAAGATGCCTGGAATTTAAATATTACCTTCAAGGAAAACTGTCTTTCGCTGAATGCAGTTATCTGTCGTGCATGTGGCGATCATTGTGATGAACAGGCGATCCAGTTTAAATTAAAACTTGGCGGAATTTCAGAACCTCAGGTTGACCATGAGGAATGCACTGGCTGCGGCGCCTGTGTTTCTGTCTGCCCTGTTCACGCGGTAAAAATAAGCTGAATCGACCAAGATCATGCAAATCGGTATAAAGTTAGTTTGAGTTAGTATCGGAATAAACTGTTTTTCT
>JALVDQ010000018.1 GCA_027008885.1 Thiotrichaceae bacterium
CCGAAATGCCCGCTCTGCCACGGGTTTGGGTGGTGTATCTTCATTAATCCAGGCTCCCTTGCTATCGCCATAGACTCCGCTTGTGCTGATTAAAACAATGCGTTTTTTGCTTTTGTCCAGATGCCTTAAAAAGCGTTTCAGGCGAGTGTCTTCACGACCCTGCGAGGGTGGCGGCATGAAATAATAGATTCTGGATGAGATTTTTTCCGGCAAATCCGACAATGTAAAGGGCTGGTCAAAGTCGATGGCATGGGCATCAATGCCCAGTTTTTTGCAACTGGAGACTGACTCGGCACTATGCACAATGCCCGCAATCGTCGTGTTTTGGAAGTTTTGATCAGCATCCTGGTCGGCATAGAGCCTTGCGACACGTCGCCCAATATCACCGCAGCCAATAATCCAGATTTTATCCGGCATTTTTATTATCCTGCTTATTCTGGTCTCTGCTGATTTGCTCCGGCAGAAGTTGAGGATTGTGGATAATCAAATGCTTGTTTCTGCCTGTTTCACCGCTTTTAAGCGTGATTTGTGATTTTGCCACCTTAAAAAGTTTGGATAGCAGTTTTATCAGATGCTTGTTTGCCTTGCCATCCACTGGCGGCGCGGTAATGCGCAGCTTGATGCGATCATCCAGTATGTCTGAAAACTCGTCCTTGCTGGCTTTTGGCTGCACTCTTAAAAACAGGTGTAAGTCACTGTCTTCCCAATAATAAAATGACATGGCTAAAGAGGACGGCTAAAACAGGTTATTGACAATAATCAGCAGTATATTCAAGCCGAGAATGGCAACCAGTGGGGATAAATCCATCATGCCAATCAGCGGTACGACCTTGCGAATCGGGCGCAGCAGTGGATTGGTGAGGCTGTTTACCAAGGGCACAAGCGGATTGCCGTGTATATTGCCTAACCAGCTCAGAATTGCCTGGAAGATCAGTGCAAAAATATAAATCCAGATAATTGTTTTTAAGAGCTCACCGAGGGCGTAGATTAAGGATGCAGGAAAATGCAGCGCGCCAGTCGTCAAAAGTAACAGCAGGCTGGTTTTTAGCAGTGTTAGTACATAGGCAAGAACCACCGCAGAGGTATCAATCGAGCCAATTGCCGGAATAAAACGCCGCATGGGTAGCAATACCGGGTTGGTTACTTTTACCAGAAATTGTGACAGCGGATTGTGAAAGTCAGCACGCGCAAAACCAAGTAGCAGGCGCAATAGCACAGCGCCAATATAAAGTGAAAAAATTACATCGACCAATAAAACGGCGATTTGCGCCAAAACGGATATGCCTAGATACATGTGTGCCACCTGTTTGCAGATTTAATATAGCTGTTTAAATAAAAATATGTAAAAACAGGGGGGGATGGGTATCTTTGTTTTATATACCCATCACACTACCCATCCCCCCTGTTTTTTATATATTTTGGGTATTTACAATTTTTTCAATTCCCTGGAACGATTTTCTGCGGCTTGCAATGCTTTTTCAAACAGCTCCGGCAAGCCGCCATCAATAAGCTCCTTGAGTGCCGCTTCGGTGGTGCCGCCTTTTGAGGTTACACGCTGGCGCAGAGTGGCGGCATCATCGGTACTCTCCAGTGCGAGTTTGGCAGCACCAAAGGCGGTTTGCAAGACCAGCAGACGTGAATCTTCTGCGCTCAGACCCAGCTTTTGCGCAGCGTTCTGCATTGCTTCCATCACCAGAAAATAATACGCAGGACCACTACCCGACACCGCCGTCACCGCGTCCAGCTTGTCTTCGTTATCCAGCCAAAGCGTACTGCCAACCGCGCGCAGTATGCTTTCCGCAAGGTCTTTTTGCGCGCCTGTTACCTGCGGATTGGCATACAGACCAGTCATGCCTGACTGAACCAGGGCAGGTGTGTTCGGCATACAGCGCACAATCGGGAGCGATTTGTCCTTGCCGCCCAGCCATTGCTGCAAGCTGTCGATGCTGATGCCTGCCGCGATTGATATAATCAGTGGATTATGCTCCAGCACGGCAGCCTTGAGTGGCTCGCATACTGCCTGCATGATTTGCGGCTTGACCGCAAGCACGACCACATCCGCTGCATTATCAGTATTATTAGCATGATCAGCCGTATTTGTACCTGCAACGGCTTCAATATTGTCGCTGAATGCCGCAATGCCCTGCCAGCTTGTCTGGATGGATTGCAGTTGGCTATTTTCCGGGTCGGCAATTCTGATTTGCAGATCAGCTTCATCCTGTATCAATCCGGCAATCAGGGAGCGCGCCATATTGCCCGCGCCAATAAATGTAATCACTTTTTTCATATGTTTATTATCCTTGTATTTTAATTAGCTTTTACGTTGACCAAAAATAGCAGTTCCAATACGCACAATTGTAGCACCTTCTGCAATGGCAGCTTCCATATCAGAACTCATGCCCATTGACAAGGTATCCAGTTGAAAGCCTTTGTGATTCAGTTGTCTTAATAAAGCCGCTGTTTCCGCAAAAACAGCGCGCTGTTTGTCAAACTCGGTTTCAGCAGCAGGAATCACCATCAGACCACGCAGTTTTAATCTTGGTAGTTGTGCCAGCTGCTCTGCAAAATCAAAAAGCTCAGCGGGCAATATTCCGGATTTGCTGGCTTCCTGGCTGATATTGACCTGAATACAAACATTCAGGCGCGGCAGATTTGCAGCTCGTTGATGATTGAGGCGTCGCGCGATTTTTATTCTGTCTATGCTATGTACCCAGCTTGCCACGGCAGCAATTTTTCTGCTCTTGTTTGATTGCAGGGGTCCGATAAAATGCCACTCGATAGGCAGGTCATCAAGCTGCTCGGCTTTTTCCAGCAATTCTTGCGCATAGTTCTCACCAAATGCAGTCTGACCGGCAGCATAAGCTTCGCGAATCGCTGTCACTGGATGACGTTTACTGACCGCAAGCAACTGAATATCAGATGCTGCCCTTTGGTATTTTTCGGCAAAATGTTTTAGCTTTGCACCGATTATCTGGAGATTATCTGTTACTGTCATAAAATGTGTTAAATTAGTGGTCTCGGGATGTATCCAGGAGTCTCTCCGGGAATATGAGTCGTAGCGAGGGAAATCTAGCCAAATTCAGCTTTTCCGCAGTAGACTCACTATTTTCGGACAGGCTCCTGGTTTGTGATTTTAAGCCATCCTGCTAATAGAAATAAGATAAAATAAAAATAAATAATAAAAAGAAGTCATTTATGGATATTACACAATTACTGGCATTTGCCGTAAAGAGTAAAGCATCAGATTTACATATTTCTGCGGGAGAACCTCCTATTATACGCGTTGATGGTGATATGCGCCGCATCAATATGCCTGAAATGGAGCATAAAGAAGTGCATAACATGGTGTATGACATCATGAACGACAAACAGCGCAAAGCCTACGAGGAAAACTGGGAGACAGATTTCTCCTTTGAAATTCCGGGTGTGGCACGTTTTCGTGTTAATGCCTTTAACCAGAATCGTGGTGCTGCGGCGGTATTTCGTACCATTCCCAGCAAGGTTCTGACACTGGAAGACCTGGACGCACCTGCAATCTTTAAAAAAATATCTGAAAAGCCTCGCGGACTGGTTCTGGTAACGGGTCCAACCGGTTCGGGCAAATCAACCACGCTGGCGGCAATGATTGATTATAAAAACGATACCGATCACGGGCATATACTGACCATCGAAGACCCGATAGAATTTGTGCATGTCAGCAAAAAAAGTCTGGTCAACCAGCGTGAGGTGCATCGTGATACCCAGGGCTTTGATGAGGCATTACGCTCCGCCTTGCGTGAAGACCCCGACACCATTCTGGTTGGTGAGATGCGTGACCTTGAAACTATCCGTCTGGCACTTACTGCTGCGGAAACGGGGCATCTGGTATTTGGCACCCTGCATACTACCAGCGCGCCAAAAACGATTGACCGTATTGTCGATGTATTCCCTGCGGCTGAAAAAGACATGGTACGCTCCATGCTTTCAGAATCGCTGCAGGCGGTTATTTCACAAACACTGTTAAAACGGGCATCGGGTGGTCGTGTTGCGGCACATGAAATTCTGATTGGAACACGCGCAGTACGCTCAATGATCCGCGAAAATAAAATCGCACAGATGAAATCCAGTATGCAGACAGGTGCCGCAGACGGCATGATGACGCTTGATCAAAGCCTGCAAAAACTGGTGACGCTGGGTCATGTTTCTCGTGAAGTTGCGATGAAGAAAGCAGACAATCCCAATACCTTCCTGGAAAGGGCATAGTCTGGCTTACCAAATAATATCTATCTATTAATAATAACGGGCAATAAAAATGGATAAAGAAAGTGCAATCAGTTATGTGCATCAGTTACTACATACCACACTGAAAAAAAACGCCTCGGATCTGTTTATCACTTCATTGGCTGCACCCTCAATTAAAAAGGATGGGCAGATGAAAGCGCTTTCAGATCAGCGCTTGAGCACCGAACAGGCTGGTTTTTTAGTGCGTTCCATTATGAACGACAAGCAGTTGAAAGAATTTGAGGAACACATGGAATGCAACTTTGCCATCAGTCTGCCCGGCAAGGCACGTTTTCGTGTCAATACCTTTACCCAACGCGGCGCACCCGGAATGGTGCTGAGGCATATTCCAAACTATATTCCGTCTTTCAAGGAGCTGCTGTTGCCGCCGGTATTAAAAGATATTTCAATGACGAAACGCGGGCTGGTGATTATGGTTGGCGCAACCGGCTCGGGTAAATCAACTACGCTGGCATCCATGGTGGATTATCGCAATGAAAATACCATGGGGCATATTGTTACCATTGAAGACCCGATAGAATTTACCCATGAACACAAAAATTGCCTGATTACACAACGTGAAGTGGGTGTGGACACCGAAAGCTATGAAATCGCCATGAAGAACACCCTGCGACAGGCACCGGATGTGATTCTGCTGGGCGAGATACGCGATCGTGAAACCATGGAATATGCGATTGCCTATGCCGAAACCGGACATCTCTGCCTGAGCACCCTGCATGCAAACAGCACCAACCAGGCACTTGACCGCATTATCAACTTTTTTCCCGAGGAACGCCGCGACCAGCTACTCATGGATCTCTCCCTCAATCTGAAAGCGGTTGTCTCGCAGCGTCTGGTGCGCAAGAGCAATGACAAGGGGCGTCTTCCTGCGGTTGAGGTCATGTTAAACACACCCATGATGGCAGATTTAATCTATAACGGCGATGTCGCAGCCATAAAAGAGCTGATTGCCAAATCAAATCAGCTCGGCATGTGTACCTTTGACCAGGCACTCTTCCGCCTCATTGACGCGAAACTGATTACCGTCAAGGAAGGCTTGCGCAATGCGGATTCAGTGAATGATCTGCGTTTGCAATTAAAACTGCACAGCAAACATGCGAAAAAAGGTGATTTCTACAAAGGCACCGAAACACTGGCAATGGAAGACCTGGACAGTTATGAACCCAGGTTATAACACAGACTTCATATTATTTTCTGAATCAGCAAGGGCATCAAAATGAAAATACTCCCGTATCTGGAGGCAATGGTTAAACAGGAAGCATCTGACCTGTATTTGACAACAGGGGCTCACGCGACACTAAAAATCATGGGTCGGCTTGAGCGAATCTCAAAAGAAAAAATGATGCCGGGTGTTATTGCCAGTTTTGCCAAAGAACTAATGACCGATAAAGAATGGCTCTTATTCCGTCGCAACAAGGAAATGAACA
>JALVDQ010000019.1 GCA_027008885.1 Thiotrichaceae bacterium
CACCGCTTCCGCCACCACCACAGGCGCTAAGACCTATGGCGAAAGCGCTAATCAGTGTATATCGTATTATTGAATGTTTCATTGTTTTTTCCTTTCGTTGTTAATTAGTTATCTTTTCCCAGTTATTTTATTTTTAGATTCTTTTTACATGTAAACATAAATTTTGGCATAAAATAACTGACATACAATTATAACAACCTGGCTAAAATTTCGTAATAGATTTTTTCCAGAATGTCCAGTTCTTCAATACCAACGCATTCGTTTATCTGATGAATGCTTGCATTGGTGGGTCCCAGTTCAATCACCTGTGCGCCCGTGGGTGCAATGAAGCGCCCGTCTGATGTGCCGCCGCTGGTTGATAATTCGGTGTCAATACCAGTTACTTCCTTAATGGCGGCGACTGTGGCTTTAACCAGATCGCCTTCAGAGGTTAAAAAAGGCATGCCTGTTAGGATCCACTCGATTTCATAGTCAAACTGGTGTTTTTCAATTAGTTTTTGTACTTTTTGTTTTATTTCATCCGGTGTGATTTCGGTGGAAAAGCGTAAGTTAAAATCCATCTCAAGCGTTCCCGGAATGACATTGCTTGCCCCCGTGCCTGCATTGATATTGGCAACCTGCAAGCTTGTTGGCGGGAAGAATTGATTGCCATTATCCCACTCTATCGCGGTAAGTTCTGCGAGAAAGGGGGCTGCGAGATGAATCGGGTTATTGGCAAGCTGCGGGTAGGCAACATGCCCCTGCTTGCCGATAATTTTGAGCTTGCAACCGAGTGCGCCGCGTCGTCCATTTTTAATCACATCTCCAGTTTGTTGGGTGGATGAGGGCTCGCCAACCAGACACCAGTCTATTTTTTCATTGCGTGCTTGCAGAGTTTCAACGACCTTTACCGTTCCATTTTTTGCCGGACCTTCCTCATCACTGGTAATCAGCAAAGCAATGGAACCCTTGTGATCAGGATGATCCCTGACAAAACGCTCGCAGGCAGCCGTGAATGCCGCAATGCCACCCTTCATGTCCGCGCTGCCACGCCCATACAATTTGCCATCCGCTTCGGTAGCTGTAAACGGGTCAAACTTCCAGCTTTCAAGCGGTCCAGTGGGAACTACATCGGTATGACCTGCAAAGCAGAACAGGGGAGCTTCATTGCCCCTGCGCAGCCAGAGGTTTTCGACTTCTGCAAAATCCAGTTTATCTGCCTTGAAACCATGAGGCTCAAGTGTATCAATCAATAATTGCTGACAGCCTTTGTCCTGTGGTGTAACGGATGGGCGCGAGATAAGCTCTTTGACTAGGCTGAGTGTTTTTGATGTTTCTGGCATGGCTGGGTTGGTTGACGCTATAAGGTTAATGAGGGTTAATGATTATGAAGCTATAATATTTGAAATCTCAATAAGATTATTATCAGGATCACGAATATAAATGGAGTTAAGCGGTGCTCTTGCTCCTGTTCTTATAATTGGACCATCATCCACAGGAATATTCAGCATTTCCAGCTTTTTCAGGATAAGCTTAAGTGGTGTGTCACTGATCAGGCAGATATCAATTGCGCCTGGCACTGGATTTTTTGCCTTTGGTTCAAATTCCTTGCCTGCTTCATGCAGGTTAAATTTTTGCTTGCCAAATTGCAGTGCCTTGCGATTACCCGCAAAACTAATCACTTTCATGCCCAGTATGTTTTGGTAAAAATCGCAACTTGCCTTGATGTCTTTGACCGTAAGAACCAGATGGTCGATATGACTGATTTTGATTGACATTTTATATCCTGTGATAATGTCTTGTTGATGCTTGTCTGTTTCCAGGCTTCTGTTTCCAGACATCTATCCCTGGGTTTCTAATAGTTCAGAATAGCTTTTCTCTGAAAAGCCTACCATTATTCTTTCAGGAAGTTCAAGTAGCGGGCGCTTGATAATTGTTGGCTGTTCTTCGGCGACAACCAGCGCAAGTGTTTCATCCATGTTTTCTTTTGTTTCGGCGGGAAGATTGCGCCAGGTCGTGCTGCGCTTGTTAATCAGCTTTTGCCAGCCGAGTTGATTTATCCATGAGCGTAACTGGATGGGGTTTATGCCATCAGTTTTGAAATCATGAAATTCATAGCTAATATTGTTTTCATCCAAAAACTTGCGAGCCTTTTTGACGCTGTCGCAGTTTTTAATGCCGTACATAATAATCATTTGTCGTCCTTTTCTAATAACTCAAGCTTCGGAGTCAAAAACAGCATGGAAACACTGATTCCAGTCATTTAGTTTAAGTAACGCAGAGAGTCGCAGAGTTTTCTCTGCGAATATCTCTGTGTTCCTCTGCGTAACGATAGATTTGAACTCCGAAACTTAAAGTAAATCAACAGGTTTAATCCGCTGCTTTTGTTTCATATTCCTCTGAAGCTTCCATCCACTCAGTTTCGACTATTTCCAATGCCTGGTCAATCCTGCTTTTTTCCAGCAGGTTCTTTTTAAGTTCTTCCCTGTTTTCTTCCAGATAAGTATCAGGCTCGGCGAGTATTGCTTCAAGTTTTGCCTGTTTTTCGCTTAAATCATCCAGTTCTTTTTCAAGTTTTTTGATCTTGTTGCGCAAGGGTTGTAGCTGTTTTCTGCGTTCTGCTTCCTGTTGGCGCTGTTGTTTGCGTGATAGTTCCTTATGTGCTTCTTTGTGTGGGGTAGAGGTATCTGAAGTTGCTTCTGTGTGTTCGCTTTGCCTGATTGCATCAGCGATATATCTGGCGTAGTCATCCAGATCACCTGCAAATTCTTCTGCTTTGTCATTATGCACAATGAGCAGTTCATCTGTGACGGTTTTGAGCAGATGCCTGTCGTGCGATACAATCACCATCGCACCCGAAAAGCCCTGCAAGGCAACACTTAAGGCATGACGCATTTGCAGATCGAGGTGATTGGTTGGCTCATCCAGCAATAATAGATTGGGTTTTTGATAAACCAGCAAGGCTAAAACCAGACGGGCTTTTTCGCCGCCAGAAAAGGGCTTGACCGGTTCATCTACGCGTTCACCCCTGAAGCCAAAACCACCGAGATAGTTGCGTAATTCCTGCTCTCTGGCAACTTGATCCAGTGCGCGTAGCTGCTCCAGTGCGGTTTTATCCGGGTCTAGCTGCTCTAGCTGATGTTGTGCAAAATAGCCGATTTTTAAATCTTGTGCTTGCCATGTTTCGCCTTTTTGCGCTTTAAGTTCGCCCGCCAGAAACTTGATCAGGGTTGATTTTCCTGCGCCATTGGGACCGATTAAACCAATTCGTTGCCCTGGCGTTAATTGCAATTTTAAATTATCAATAATGGTTGTCTGTTGCTTGCCGTCGCCATAGCCAATTGCTGCATCCGTCACATTCAGCAGGCGCTCGGGTATTTTTTCTGGCTCGAAAAATTTAAAATGAAAAGGCGAGTCTATCTGTGCCGCTGAAATTTCCTGCATGCGTCCCAGTGCCTTTAAACGGCTCTGTGCCTGTTTTGCCTTGGTTGCCTGTGCGCGGAAACGATCCACATAAGCCTGCATATGCGCCCGCTCTCGCTGTTGTTTTTCGTATGCGCTTTGCTGCTGGGCTAATCTCTCTGAGCGAATTTTTTCAAAGGCGCTGTAGTTGCCTGTGTACAGGGTGAGTTTGGCATGTTCAATATGAGCAATATGTTTGACCACAGCATCCAGAAACTCGCGGTCATGCGAGATCAATATCAGTGTTCCAGGGTATTTTATGAGCCAGTTTTGCAGCCAGATAACGGCATCCAGATCCAGGTGATTGGTCGGCTCATCCAGCAGTAGCAGATCAGAGCGGCACATTAAAGCCTGTGCCAGATTGAGGCGCATTCGCCAGCCGCCCGAAAAGCTGTTCACCGGATTCTTGATTTGTTCGTTAGAAAACCCCAGACCATGTAACAAGGTTGCTGCCCTGCTTTCGGTGGTGTAGCCGTCAATCGCATCCAGTTGCGCGTGAAGCTCGCCAAGGTGTGCGCCTTCGGCGGTTTGCAGTTGTTTGTGCAGCTCAATATATTCGGCATCACCCTGCAATACATATTCCAGCGCACTCATCTCGGAGGAGGGTGTCTCTTGCGCAACATGCGCTATGACCCAGTTTGGCGGGATGCTTAAAGTGCCTTCATCCTGCCCCAGTTCACCAAGCAGCATCGCAAACAGGCTGGATTTTCCCGTGCCATTTGCGCCCGTCAAACCCACCTTGTAGCCGGGGTGAATGCTTAGAGAGACGCCAGATAACAGTTTTTGAGAGCCACGTCTTAGGCTGATGTCAGATAAAGTAATCATATTTTTACATTTGTGTGATACCCATCCCCCCCTTTTTTTATATATTTTTCAGTTGATTGTTGTTTTGCAGGGCGGATCAGATAACAACAAAAACATATCAAAAACAGGGGGGATGGGTAATTAGGAACTCAAGTTTCGGAGTTCAAAAACAGCATAAGAAACACTGATTCCAGTTATTCAGTTTAAGTAACGCAGAGAGTCGCAGAGTTTTTCGCAGAGAACCACGGAGTTAACATTATAAAAAGTATCAAACAAATAGTGTGCAAACGAAAGATAGTGTGCAAACGAAGGATAACGTGCAAACGAAGGATAACGTGCAAACGAAGAAGGGTAAATTGATTTCCTTCTTTATAATCTCTGCGGTTCTCTGCGAATATCTCTGTGTTCCTCTGCGTAACGATAGATTTGAACTCCGAAACTTGAATTATATATTTTAACTGAACACATATAAACGCAAACTTCGGAATAAAAGAACCACTGCGCTACTGATCAACAGGCATCACTGTTTTCGCCCATGCCCTGCAATATTTCTGCATGATTTGTGAGTGCTGGCAAGCAGCTCATGCCTTCGCAAATATATGCGACTGGTTTTTTTTCAGTGTCATCTGTGCCGTTATCAAAAGGCTTTTTATCTTGCAGGGCGGCAACTAGCTGTGTTTCTTCGTTGGCGATAAAGTAACATTGTGTGCGAGGCGCGTAGTACGCATTGATCTCTCGTTTCAGGCTTTCAAGCTGCGTTGTTGTGCCGCGAATGACGACTGTGCGTGGCGGTTGTAAATATTCTTGCAGTGCTTTTAGCAGGGTGCAGTGGGCGCTGGGTGCCTGGTTTAAGCCGCTGGCTGCGTTTTTCAGGGTGCGTTCGGCGGCATCCAGATAGCGTGGTTCTGCCAGCAGGTGGCCGAGTCGTTGAAGCGCGAAGGCTGCTACACCATTGCCATTGGGGATGGCATCATCGGTATAGGTTTTGGGGCGTTGAATCAGTCTTTCGTGTTGGTGTGAGGTAAACCAGAAACCTCCATTTTGTTTGTCTTCAAACTGATCCAGCAGGGTTTCGGCAAGCTCTATGGCAAAATCGAGGTCAGTATTACGCCAGCGAAGTTGTAACAATTCCAGGATCGCATCCAGCAAAAAGGCGTAGTCATCCAGATAGGCATTGAGGTGCGCCTTGCCATCCTTATAAGTTGCCAGAAGTTGCTTGCCATCCCAAAGTGAATGACGGATAAATGTCAGTGCCCGAGTGGCTGATTTTTCATAGTCATTTGCGCCAGAGCCATCATTATCAAGATAGCGAGCCGCCATCGCCATGCCGCGAATTGCAAGCGCATTCCAGGACGTGAGTATTTTATCGTCACGCTCGGGGGGGATGCGTTG
>JALVDQ010000020.1 GCA_027008885.1 Thiotrichaceae bacterium
ATACCCATCCCCCTGTTTTTTTATATATTTTTAAAACACCCGTGAGTTGCGTAGGGTTGGTGCAGCCATGCGAAACCAACCGCATCTGGTTGCTTGCGTAAACTCCACCAACCCTACAACTACATGCTCTGCTTCTGTCTTCTGTCTTCTGATACACCCATCCCCCCTGTTTTTTATATATTTTTATCTCAAGTTTCAGAGCTCAGATCTATCGTTACGCAGAGGAACACGGAGATATTCGCAGAGAACCGCAGAGATTGTAAAGAAGGAAAACAATTTACACCTTTCTCGTTTGCACATCTTCTTCGTTTGCACATCTTCTTCGTTTGCATGCTTGATACTTTTCATAATGTTAATTGCGTGGGTCGATGCAGCTCTGTACTCGCTTAGTTGCCTAAACTCCAGCAAGCAACACTTCTTGTTGTGCCATAATAAAACTAACCAAAACTACTCCTTAAGCAATCAAACAATGGATAAAACAGAGAAAGAAGCCAATCAAGCCCTAAAAGAATTTATACGTTATTCATCCAGCCCCTGGCGCATTGTCTGGACAAACTTTGTTGCGGGTGTCTTCAGGGGGCTGGGTGCTGTTATCGGCGCGTCTGTATTTATCGCCTTTCTGATCTGGGTACTTACCCTGTTTGGCAAGGTGCCCTGGGTAGGAGAATATGCCACCGAAATCAAAACAACCGTTTCTGGTTATGTCGATGACACCAATTATAACGACGAGTTTGCACGCCTTGAAACGGTTTTAAAGCGCATCGAAGAGGAGCTGGCAAAGAAAAATACAGAAAAATAAGTAACTGTAAGTGTCCGCATCGCCCTCTACTTCGTTCAAAAACTTTTCCTGATCTCATTAAAGCGTTTTGAGAGGCGTTTTGCTGAGACCGGGTAAGCGGTTCCCAGATCCTGGGCAAAAAGTGAAACGCGAAATTCTTCCAGCATCCAGCGAAATTCATGCAGTTGTCTGGTTTTGCCTTTCTTTTTTAGCCATTTTTTGTAGTCCTCCCAAAGTGGCTGGATTTGCACCTGCAAGCCCCTGTCCTTGTGTGCATTACCCTTGAGTTTGTCAAGCCGCTTGAGAATGGCTTTAAGATAGCGCGGATACTGGCGTAATTCATGCAGACTCAACTCATCCAGAAAACCGGGGTAAATCAACGATTGAAGCTGCTCGTTGATGTCGTTATAGGTTTCCAGCAGAGTGAAATCAATATTCCCCTTGAGCTGTTTGCGAATTTCATAATGCAGCGAAAGTACCACATTGAGCTGCTGGATAATTTCTTGCAGAGTCGCGTCAAGTTCATTTTTATTCTGCTCCAGAGCATCCATAAATTGCTTTTTATCCAGTTGGGCGCCGTGTTGATACTTGAGCAAATCACCTTTTATAAAGGTCAGGCGAAACGCATTTTTGACAATACTTTGCTTGAGTTCATCACATTTGCCACTGGCATGATAATAGAGGCAGAGCTTCTGGATATTAGCCAGTGAACGCAGTCGTTTTTTCTGCTCTTCGGCAAAATGCAATAACACCAGGCGCAATACGCCTGTCTGCTTTTGTGCTTCGGCAGGTGAGTCAAACAGGCGAATTGCCACCGAATCACCCCTGTCTACCAGCGCTGGCCATGCCTTGATCTTCATGCCTGCGACATCGGTCAGCACGGTTTCGGGCAAACGCTCAAAGTCCCAGCTTTTGATGCCCTGTCGTTCGATGCTGTTTTGCGCTGTCTTGCGTGTTTTTGTACTCGCCTTGTAACCCACCGTTTGTTTCAGTTTTTCCAGATCACGCCCTGCCTTGATTACCTTGCCTGCTTCATCAACCACTTCATAACGCATACGCATGTGATCGCTAAACTGCAGCTTGCGCAATAAATCCTCATCAATGGCAACGCCCGTCATGCGCTTCAATGCCTGACTAATTGCCTCCACAATCGGCTTGTCAAAAGTGAAAGATTCAACACAGGCTTTGGCGTATTCGGGAGCAGGTACAAAATTCTTGCGTAGCTGTTTCGGCAGTTTGCGGATAAATTCGACCACTTTTTCCTCAAGCATTCCCGGCACAAGATAATCAAACGCGGTAGCGCCAAGCTGGTTCAGTGCCGCCGCCGGAATACGCACACTAACGCCATCATTTTCTGCATTCGGTTCAAAGTGATAGCTCAGTGGTAGCAGCATATCAGCCACATTCAGATGATCAGGATATTGCTCGCCCTGCACATGCGAATCATCACGCTGCATCAGGTATTCGCGCGTAAGCATCAAACCGTTGGGGTGCTTTGCTTCGTACTTTTTACGCCACTTTTCAAAGGCTGCCCCGCTGTAAATATTTTCAGGGATGATTTTGTCGTAAAAGTCATAAAGTATTTCTTCATCAACCAGAATATCGCGTCGGCGTGATTTTGCCTCAAGCTTTTCGACTTCTTCAATCAAGGCACGATTATGTTTAAAAAACATTGCCTTGCAGTGGTATTCACCATAAACCAGTGCTTCACGAATAAAAATCTGGCGCGACACAACGGGATCAATCGCTCCAAAGTTGACCCGTTTGCGCGGATTAATCGTGATGCCGTAGAGGCTGCTGCGCTCATCGGCACCAACCTGCGCGGCACGTTTCTCCCAGCGGGGTTCGCTGTAATGGTATTTGAGCAGGTGTTTGCCTGAATACTCAATCCATTTTGGCTGAATTTTTGCCACAGTGCGCGCAAACAGGCGTGAGGTTTCGACAATTTCTGCCGCCATCAACCATTTTGGCGCGCTCTTGCGTAAACCCGAGGCAGGGAAAATATAAAACTTGCGCCCGTTCGCGCCCAGGTATTCCTGATTTTCTTCCTTAAAACCAATATTACTCAATAGTCCTGTTAACAGGCTTTGGTGGATGGCATCGTATTTATCCTGATATTTTTCGCTATCAATCCCTTCTGCTGCCTTTTGCCTGGCATTTTTTTGCTTGTTTTTCTGTGACTTGATTCGGGTTTTACTATTAAACCCATCCCCCCCCTTTTTTATATATTTTTGCTGCTTGCCCAAAAAGCTGCTTTCCCTGAGACTCATTCTGAGCTGGCGATAAGTCTCGTTCCACTCACGCAAACGCATATAGGAGAGAAACTCACGGCGGCACAACTTGCGTAATTGTCCCTGCGAAAGCTCGCCATTTCTATCATGATAATAATCCCACAGGGTTAGCAAACTGATAAAGTCCGATTGCTCGTTTTTAAAGCGGCTGTGTTTCTGGTCGGATGCCTGTTGTTTGTCCATTGGACGTTCACGCACATCCTGAATCGACAGGGCACTCACAATCACCAGCACTTCTTCCATTACGCCAAGGCGACTGGCTTCCAGCAACATGCGCCCCAGACGCGGATCCAGCGGCAGGCGGGCAAGTTCGCGCCCTGTTTTGGTGATTCTGATATTGTCGCCACGCGCATGAGTCACCGCACCCAGCTCAAACAGCAGCTTGTAACCGTCGCGGATCATGCCCGCATCGGGGGCTTCCACATAGGGAAATTTATAGACATCACCCAGATTCAGCGATGCCAGTTGCAAAATAACCGATGCCAGATTGGTGCGCTGAATTTCGGGCAAGGTAAATTCAGGACGGGATAAGTAGTCATCTTCAGAATAAAGGCGGATGGCAATGCCGTCGCTGGTACGACCACAGCGACCGGAACGCTGGTTGGCGGATGCCTGCGAGACTTTTTCAAGCGGCAACCGCTGCACCCGCGAGCGCCAGGAATAACGTGAAATCCGCGCCAGTCCGGTATCAATCACATATTTGATTCCGGGCACGGTCAGGGATGTTTCTGCGACATTGGTTGCCAGCACAATGCGCCGTGCACCCGTTGGGTGGAAGATTTTATTTTGCTCCGCCGAAGAAAGTCGCGCAAACAGCGGCAAAATCTCGACACTTGGCTTATGGTGTTTACGCAGTGCCTCGCTGGCTTCACGAATTTCGCGTTCACCTGGCAAAAATACCAGTATCCCGCCTGGCGATTCTGCCATTAACTCGTCAGTGGCATCCACAATCGCTTGCAGCATGTCTTTTTCTTTGGCTTCGTCCTTGTCCTGCTGAGGCTGTTGATTGCCATTGACATCGGGAATCAGGGGACGGTAGCGAATTTCTACGGGATAGGTACGCCCCGATACTTCAATTATCGGCGCATCTTTTTCACTGTTTACATGATTTTTGACCACTTTGGCAAAATTAAAATGTCTGGCAAAGCGTTGCGGATCAATCGTTGCCGAAGTAATAATCACCTTGAGGTCTTTACGACGTGGCAGCAACCAGCGCAGATAACCAAGCAGAAAATCAATATTGAGACTGCGCTCGTGCGCCTCATCAATAATCAGTGTATCGTACTGATTCAGATAGCGATCATTGCGAATTTCAGCCAACAGAATGCCGTCAGTCATCAGCTTGATATAGCTGTCGTCCCTGAGGCGGTCATGGAAGCGCACCTTGTAACCCACAACTGCGCCCAGTTCGCTGTTTAGCTCCTCTGCAATTCGCGCTGCAACACTGCGCGCCGCGATACGCCGTGGCTGGGTATGCCCGATAATGCCATCCACACCGCGCCCCAATTCCAGACACATTTTGGGCAATTGCGTGGTTTTGCCTGAGCCGGTCTCACCACAAATAATCGTAACCTGATTCTCGGCAATAGTCTTGATTATCTCCTCACGCCGCTCCGCAACTGGCAAGTCAGGGTATTCAGGCTTGGGCAGATTAGCCAAACGCTGCTGCCTCTGCCTGATTGAAGCATTGATTCGGTCTTCCAGCTTTTTATGGGCAAGATCAAACTGCTGCTGTTTATTGGCAGACTTTTTAAGGCGTTCCAGTTTGCGTATTTCACGCAGAAAACTGTGCCGGTGTGAACCACGACATTGTTTTAGTTTTTGAACACCGCTTTCACCCACTGCCAATTATTTTGTTTTACTTCCAGTGTGTACTATCTGTAACGCCCGTAATGATGGGTATGCTTTCTGTTACCACCCGGATGAGTGTGTCTTACAGAACGGGTGAAACGGTTCGCAGGATGAACGTGAGCATTGATATTTCTATTGCCTGAATAGGTGTAGCCAGAGCGGCAGGAATATTTATGCGTATGAGATCTGTTTCCACCTGGGTGGGTATGCGTAGTGGAACGTGTACACCTGTTCGCCGGATGGGTGTGCGTGTTAACTGATTTCCTGATTCTTCCCTTGCAGCTATAGTGGTGCGTATGTTTCCTTGAACCATTAGGCAGGGGGTGTGTATGTGTAATTGATCTGGTACAGTGATTCGCAGGGTGTGTATGCGTATTTTTTGATACGTTGGTCGTTTTACAGACAACATTATCAACAACAGGCTGCGGCTGTGGTTGCTCCTGTACTTGCCGCACTGAACAGGCACTGATAACCACTGCTAATAATAAAAAAGCCCCAATTGTTACTAAAACCTTAGAAATAGTCATAGCTTCTTTTCCTTGAAATAATAAATATAAATAGCATTCTCCGTTGCTACAACCCAAATAATAGATGATAAAAGCACCAGAATAAAGAAATTCAGTTAGTTTGGGATAAATTATCTTGATTTTTCTGATGAGAAGAGAAAAAGCCCTGGAAGCCTGTCCGAGAATATGAGTCGTAGCGAGGAAAAGTTAGGTTGTTATTTTCTGAAAGTGTTTTACAGAGAGGTTTTAATGTTGGGCTACAAATACCGAGAAATAAAAAAAGCCCCAAGTAATAACAACTTGGGGCTTGTATATGGCGGAGAGGCAGGGATTCGAACCCTGGGACGGTTTAACCCGTCGCCGGTTTTCAAAACCGGTACTTTCGGCCGCTCAGTCACCTCTCCGTTTTCCCTTGTAGCCTGAATATGGGAAGCGCGTAGGATAATAAAAACTGGGCGAGGATGCCAGTAAAAAATGCATTATTTTTACATCTTTTGAATGAATTTTAGGTCTTCTGTCTTCTGTCTTCTGTCTTCTGATACACCCATCCCCCCTGTTTTTTATATATTTTTATCTCAAGTTTCAGAGCTCAAATCTATCGTTACGCAGAGGAACACAGCTCTTCGTTCGCACACTTCCTTCGTTTGCTACTTTTTAGATGTTTACTCCGTGGCTCTCGGCGAAAAACTCTGCGACTCTCTGCGTTACTTAAACTGAATGACTGGAATCAGTGTTTCTATGCTGTTTTTGAACTCCGAAACTTGAGTTATTATTGTCAGTTGTTTTTAGATATATCAGGACAGCTAGACTGAATCAACTGGCTGATACGTTCAGCCCTGTCAGTGTTATTTTGTCGCAGCAAGTCCATGATACTGTTCCAGGCTTCGCAGGCTTTTTGTGGCTTTTTCCATGCCTTGTAGAGAAATCCCAGATTGGTTTTCTGGCTGATGATGCCGTTCACATGGTTTTTTTCATTGTAAATTTCAATGGCTCTGAGATGAAAATCTTCAGCGAGTTCAAACTTGCCTTTTTTGCGGTTTAATATGGCAAGATTGCCGTATTGATCGGCTGTTGCAAGTGTGTGTTTTATGTCTTTATTGATATTCAGTGATTTTTCAAAGTATTCCTTTGATTTTTCCAGTTCTCCATTTTGCTGGGCAAGTATCCCCAGTTTGCTATACAGGTTGGCAATATTGTCCTGCAAATTGTGATTGAGGCTCACTTCAAGCGCATTTTCATAATAAAACTGTGCTTTTTCAGTATCTTTCATGCTTTGCTTTAAACTTCCCAGTGCTGAGTATATAGCGATCATTTCTTCGGCTTTATCTTGCTGGATGTAACTTTTCAGCGCTTTAAGATAATACGTTTCTGCCTGGGCGGGATTTTTTGTCTGGATATATAAACTTGCCAGACTTTGGCTGGTGCTGGCGATGCCTGCTTTATTTTTTGCTGCTTCATAGATTTCCAGCGCTTGCAAAAAGGCTTCTTCTGCGGCAACAAGATCGCCTTTTGACTGGTTTAGCAGCCCCAGATTGGCAAATGAAAGGGCGTCATTGCTCTCTCCCTGATTTTCCAGCGCCTGTACTTTTTTATAGGCTATTTCGGCTTTTTTAAACTGTTTGAGATGACGATAAATATTTGCCTGACGATTCCAGGCATTGCTGTTTTCAGGGTCTAGTTCAGAGGCTTTCTCATAGGCCTGGAGTGCTTGCAAGGTGGATGTCAGGTTCTGGATATTGCCAATATTAATCCAGGTCTTTGCCTCTTCTCTGGGGTCTTCCTGCTGATATGCAAGATTTATTAACGATTGTATTGCGAGGTTGATATTGCTGACTTTAAGTGCCGCAAGAGCCTTGCCTGCGTTATCAGCAGAATCTTTTTTCAGGTAATCGAGTGTATTCACCAGCGCATCTATCTGCTCTTCTCGCTCTTTATTTGAACCATTGTAAAAGGTATATACCAGCGTGGTTGCTATTTCGGAGGCAGGGTACTCCTGTGCGCCATTTTGTGTAGTGGACGGTGTTTTGGGCTTGTCCGTTGCTGGTCTGGGTGCCGGATAAAAGATGAGTGTCGCTATGGTGGCAATAACCAGCAATAGTGGAACAAACCAGTTTAATATCGGTTTTTTGTTCTTTTGCGGAGCTTGTTTTTCTGAGTTTGGCAACGACTAGATTTCTTCTGGTTTATCTAAAAGAGTACGCTTGCGACTGTAGCGTATGGTAACCGTTTTTTCTTTTGCTTTTCTTTCCCTGGGCTCTGCAAAATCTGACTGCCAGGCTCTGTCGCTGACTGGCGCGTCTGTCCCGCGTCTGCTCACGCCAATTGTATTCTTGCCTTTTTTACGATTGGCTCCGCCATTTAAACGTGCAAATGGTCCTTTACGCTGACGACGTGTGTTATTGCTGCCACTATTAGCATTTCCATTTGTACCAGTTCCTGCACGATTATTGGCTTTGTTACGATTGCGATTACTATTGCTATTGGTTCCAGATTTTGATTTGCTCGCCTTGTGGCGCTTGTTTGTTTGCTTCTTTGCGTGGTTTTTTTGTTGTTTTGCTGGTTTTTTGGGTCTGCTTTTATTGGTAAAGGGCTGGAGTGGTTCAAGACCCGGGATATTAACCTGATCAATTGAATTACCAATGGTTTTTTCCAGATGCTTCAATTCGTTGTAATTAAAGCCATCAATCATAAGTATCATGGCTTCTTCACGCTCGTCAGAATAAGAGCTGATGCGTTCCAGATAGGTATCTGTTTTTCTGGGCAAATCAAAATGAATCACATGAGTGTCGGCAGCATTTACAAGAGCCAGCCTGTCATTATCAATAAGCTGTCTGCCTTGATCACAGACAATTAAAATATCGGCTGTTTCTACCTCGTTTTCATCCAGCTCATTTAGCATTTCAGCAGCATGACCATGATTCGCAAGATTATCCTGAAGCATTTTTGCCGCCTTGTGTGTTGCGACATAAATTATTGTGGTTTCACCTGCAAATTCATCCAGAAGATGATCCATCATCGCAATTTTGTGTGTGTAATCATCTGCTATATGAATTTTTTGGGGTATTTTTACTTCAACTTTTTGCCTGTTTGCGGGTTTATGCAGATGTTTAACTGTTTTCTGGTTTTTGCTGTTTACATTGTTGCTTATCTGATTTTCATCAGCTAAATTAACGCCTTCCAGAGCCTGATCTTTCAAGGTATTTTCATCATTGTCTATACTAATCTGCAATGCTTCAGGGAATAAGGATTTGGCATAAGGTGTGACTTCATCATCTTCCCGAACAAAGGTGATTGAAGAGCATTTATCACCTGCCTGTTCAATAATTTTCTCAACCAGTCCATGCAGATTTTTCTGATAGATACTGGTCAAATCATCAATAATCAGCATTTCAAGACCGGAAAAATCAGCCTTGCCGTTATTCATCAAGTCGTTTAGGCGTCCTGGCGTTGCTATCATGATGTCCAGCGGGCGACGCATCAGGCGCATTTGTGTCTGATAGGGGCGACCACTGACAATAAAGCCAAAGCGCATGACATGGTTATTGCTGAGACGTTTAATCGTGTAGTTAATCTGGCTGACCCGGTCACGTCGTGATGTCAGAATCAATATACGCGCACCACGTTTATCAGGATCCGGATTTTCCAGGATATAATTCATCGCCGGAATCAGAAAAGCCCCTGTTTTGCCCGATGCTGATTGAGTCCATACGAGTACACTTTTTCTGTCCGCAACAATCGGAATCAATTCTGACTGAAGTGGTGTGGGTGATTGGTAGCCAGCCGCTTCAATGGATGCAATAAATTCTTTTTTTAGTTTAAAGTCTGAGAATGACAAATTCCATCTCCCCTGTGTTCAATACACGGGTATTGAGCAAGTCCTGTTTTATCCTGTGATAATCGCTATAGGTAATTCTTAAATAGTTTTTGATCTTGATAAGAAGGTTGCTGTTAATTTAATATTAAGTGTTTTTCTTGAAATTTATTGATGAACTTCCCCATATTTCACTATTATGTATTGTGATTAGTCGTCATCAAAACACCCCTAACGGGTGCAGCAAAGCAGTTGCCCCAAATCAGACTCCCTAGGAGCCTGTCTGAGAACTAGAAATTGACTGCAAATCCCACAATCATCATAATCTAAGCTTATCAAGTTCGTTAAATAGAGCGACTATTCGCCTCTCTTGATAAACTCACCTTATAACAATTCTGAAATTTTCGTTTCAATCCCAGTTCTCAGACAGGCTCCTAGGGTATCACTGCGCCTGTATGCAAATTTATAAGATTAACGAGATATAGTCAAGAAAATAGCGGTTTATGGTCTATTTTCAGGCGTAAATGGTTATCTTAGGCAAGCTTCTGGGAGCCTGGCAAGGATTTTCTCCATTCTTTTTCTTCTTCGCGTAAAGTCAGTATCTCGACACCATCAGGAGTAACAAGCAGTGTGTGTTCCCATTGGGCTGACAATTTTCTGTCTTTGGTTAGCACTGTCCATTTATCCGGCATGGTTTTGATATGGCGCTTACCCTGATTAATCATCGGCTCAATGGTAAAAGTCATGCCTTCCTTCAGCGTTACTCCCGTGCCGGGCTTGCCATAATGAAGCACCTGTGGCTCTTCATGGAATTCTTCACCTATGCCATGACCACAATATTCGCGTACCACTGAATAGTGCTGTGCTTCAGAATATGTTTGTATTGCATGTCCTATATCTCCCAGTGTTACCCCGGGTTTTACCTTGTCAATACCGACATAGAGTGCAATCTGCGCAATATCACAAAGTCGTTTGGTTGCCGGAGCTGGCTTGCCAACGAAAAACATTTTACTGGTATCGCCATGATAGCCATCTTTTATAACAGTAATATCAATATTGATAATATCGCCTTTTTTCAGCTTTTTATCACTGGGGATTCCGTGACAAACCTGTTGATTGACCGATGTGCAAATAGATTTTGGAAAACCGCGATAATTTAAGGGAGCCGGAATTGCACCCTGCTCTTTTACAATATATTGATGACAAATTCTGTCCAGCTCATTGGTTGTAACCCCTGCCACAACGTATGGCTTAATCATATCCAGTACATCTGCTGCCAACCTCCCTGCGACTCGCATTTTTTCAATCTGTTCCGGATTTTTATAGGTGATGGACATGGATATAAATTCCTGATATTGGCTTATTTTGAAAAAAGCATGAATTATGCCGTACTTTTACTAGAGAAGAGAAACACTTTATGATATAAAATGCGCCGCGCAAATTTTGCTGCTGCTACTTGCAACTACGGCAAAAACTACCGCAAAGTTTGTGCATAACCTGGAAGTATGCAAATTATTTTAATTGTACTTCAAATTCACACACATATCGTCAAGGTATTGCGGGGTGCTTGTTGTACTCATATTGAGAACCACAAGTCGTTTTACCTGGTATGTGGAGGCCTAACCCAAGAGGAAACTATCATGGCTAAAGTAACTATGCGCCAGATGCTGGAAGCTGGTGTTCATTTCGGACATCAAACCCGCTACTGGAACCCAAAAATGGCACCTTATATCTTTGGTGACCGCAATAAAATCCATATTATCAACCTGGAAAAAACGCTTCCAATGTTTAACGACGCGTTAAATTTTGCTGGCAAAGTCGCTTCCAAAGGCGGCAAAATAATGTTCGTTGGCACCAAACGCGCCGCACAAAAAGCAATCCGCGAAGAAGCAACCCGCTGCAAAATGCCATTTGTTGATCAACGCTGGCTAGGTGGCATGCTAACCAACTTCAAGACCATCAAGCAGTCTGTGCGTCGTTTGCATGAAATCGAAAAAATGCAGGCTGATGGCAGCATCAATCGTGGTGGTAAAAAAGAAGCGTTAATGCTGACTCGTGAGCTAGAGAAGCTTGAAAAAGGTCTTGGCGGTATCAAGGACATGCGCTCTCTTCCCGATGCTCTTTTCATTATAGATGTAGGGCATGAAAGTATTGCTGTCAAGGAAGCCAAAACACTGGGTATTCCTGTCATTGGTATTGTTGATACAAATAACTCGGCGGACAATGTTGATTATATTATTCCAGGCAACGATGATGCCATCCGCGCTATTCAGCTTTATACCACAGCCATTGCAGACTCGATTATAGAAGGGCATATTGCTGCGGCAAATAATTCTGAAGAATTAGCCGCCGCAACTCCAGCAGCAGCCCCTAAAGCCAAAGCGAGCACTCCAAAAACAAAAGAAGCAAAGCAGGAAGAGACTCCTGAGACTCAGGAAACAGCTACACCTGAAACAAAGCAGGAAGAAGCTCCTGCGGCTCAGGAAACAGCTACACCTGAAACAAAGCAGGAACAAGCTCCTAAAGCTGAAACCGCAGCAAAAGAAACTGCAGAAGAAGCAACAGCAACAAAGGCTGCTGAATAAACCTTTTGGGAATAGTTGTTCTATTGAATGAAAATTGAGGAAAATCCAGCCAATTTCAGTTTTTCCGCAGTGGTTCACTATTCCCGAACAGGTTCTTTTAATATTTAAGCAGGATAACTCCAGCGAATCAGGGGTATCCACAACCAAAACAAGCATTCAAATAATTGGTATTTGAATGCTTGCATGTTTTTGAGGAAATAAAATAATGGCTATAACAGCTTCAATGGTAAAAGAATTACGCGAGCGCACGGGCGCTGGCATGATGGATTGTAAAAAAATGCTCACTGAAACAGACGGTGACATGGAAGCAGCAATTGATTTGATGCGCAAATCCGGGGCAGCAAAAGCAGACAAGAAAGCAAGTCGCGTTGCCGCCGACGGCAAGGTTATTATCACGCTATCAGATGATTCAAAAGAAGCATCTGTTGTTGAAGTAAACTGTGAAACTGATTTTGTAGCAAAAGATGAAAGTTTTGTTAACTTTGTATCGGCAGTTGGTGCCAGGGTACTGGCAGATAAACCGGCTGATATTGAAGCACTGTCTGCTATGCCACTGGATTCGGGTGAGACTGTCGAAGAAGCACGCGCCGGGCTGGTTGCCAAAATAGGCGAAAACATACAGGTAAGACGTTTTGAGATTATCTCAAGCGATGATGGACAAATTTATTCTTACAATCATGGGGTGCGTATCTCTGTTGCTGTTGCCATGAAAGGTGGAAATGAAACATTAGGTAAAGACATTGCCATGCACATTGCTGCAAGTCGTCCTATGTGTATTTCTGAAGCAGATGTACCAGAAGAGACCCTGGCGAAAGAAAAAGAGATTCTTATTGCACAGGCAGAAGGTAGTGGCAAGCCAATGGAAATCATCGAAAAGATGGTTGAAGGGCGTATGCGCAAATACCTGGGAGAAATCACCCTGGTTGGGCAACCTTTTGTTAAAGACCCTGATATTACAGTTGCCAAGCTATTAAAAGACGCTGGAGCAGAAGTGACTGATTTTGTACGTTATGAAGTGGGTGAAGGAATCGAGAAAAAACAGGAAGACTTTGCTGCTGAAGTTATGGCACAGGTTAAGGCTTAAGGCAGTAGAGTTAGGCTTAACTAACTCATACCCAGATGTACTAGTAACCCAAAAAGGAGCAATTTATTGCTCCTTTTTTATAAGCTTTAAAACTGCCAGCGCAAACTTGCTGAAATAGCTTCTGAGCCATCGTCCGCCCCAGTATTAAAATCAAGCCCTGCTGATAAATTTGGCTTGAAATAATAGCGACTACCAATGGTAAAGACATTATCTGTTAGATCACTGCTGTTTCTATGATCAAAACGTCCTAACAATTCAACTTTATCTTGTAACCTATGGCGAACGCCAAGTGAAAGGGTATAGCCAGAATTATCATCATTAATTTTGATACCCCCCTTCTTGACATCAGTATGACTATTAAATAATCCAATCTCTCCTAATAAATCGGTACCATTGGCAAAATCATAATGATAGCCTACTCCCAGCGTATAAAGATTTACATCGACATCATCTGCCACACTGGAATCAGAACTGGTACTGACAAAATAGCTTCCTAATACATTAATATTGTAGGTAACATCATAAGAACCAGAAACTCTGATACCCTGATCAATGTCCGAATCATTGATAAAAGAGTAATCAATCTGGGCATAGTTATAGTTGAAATTATTGGCATAAGTGTTTGAGCCAAGCAGAGCCAGTGCACTAAAGGCTATCAGGGGTAGTGATTTCATGGGGGATTCATCCTTAAAAAGTTTAATCAATAATCTTTAAGACAATCCAAAGTATAGGTAATCTGTATCAGTATACAAATATTTAGATCAAGATTTATACTTTTTAATTTAACGAAGGATTCAACTATAAATAGCTTGGGTAAGCTAGCAGGAGACAGGAGACAGCGCAGTAGTCAGCGTTGAGTATGAGAAACGCGGGATAGCGTGGTATTAGCTATTCATTCCCCAACACAGGCTGCGCAAAAAATATGTAAAAACAGGGGGGGATGGGTGTATCAGAAAACAGAAGACAGAAGCAGAGCATGTAGTTGTAGGGTTGGTGGAGTTTACACAAGCAACCAGATTCGGTTGGTTGCGCATGGCTGCACCAACCCTACGCAACTCCTGTGTTTCGTTCCTCAACACACTACGCGAAAATATATAAAAAACAGGGGGGATGGGTTAAACTCTTCAGTTGTTTCTATTAACCCTGATACTTAGAGTTACTTTCCATGGATAAATTAGTAAGTAAAGAGAAAAAAACATCTGTTTTATTTGTGTGTATGGGGAATATCTGCCGTTCTCCAACGGCTGAAGGTGTCTTTCGGCATGTCGTCAGGCAAGCCGGTTTACAGGATAATATCAAAATAGATTCTGCGGGAACCCATGCCTATCATGTCGGTGAAGCACCAGATCGGCGTTCACAGTCAAAAGCAAGGGAAAACGGTGTCGATATATCGGCTCAACGTGCACGCAAGGTTGCACAGGAAGATTTTGACCGCTTTGACTACATCATTGCTATGGATCGCTCCAATTATAGCGATTTAATGCGTCTCGCAAAAAAACCGGAACAGCAACAAAAAATTTCACTATTCATGGATTATGCAAAAGACTGGAACAACACTGAAGTACCAGATCCATATTATGGCGGAAGCAATGGATTTCAGCAGGTATTCGATATGATTATGTCTGCTTCACAGGGTTTGCTGAAACAGATAACTCTTCATGATTAAGAATCTGTCTGAACCATATTCTCGGATACTTTCCTGGGAGCCTGTCTGAGAACTAAGTTTTTAAAAATTTCAATCAATATATAGTGGTTTTCGCATTAAGAAAACACTATATATTGTGGTCGCATTTTTTGGAAGCTAGTTCTCGGACAAGCTCCTAGCTCTATTGCACCATTTTAGATAGATACTTTTTTATTGCATTTTTTTGAGTCGCAGCTCTTCCCAGTACCGCCTTTAAGTCTTCTTCAACAGTTGGTATCCTGGTATTATTACTTTCTGTTTTCATCGTAGACAAAGAGGAGGCTGAGGCTGATACAGAATCTCTATTAATTGTAGATCCTAATGTTTTTTTACTCATACTATCACCAGATAAATTTTCATTTTTTCTTTTATTGGTTCTATTCTTTGCTTTCTCCTTTATTGAATCCTTTCCAACTACTATGCCCTTGGTAGGCTTTATATTTTTTCTATCTTTAACGAATGATTTTGGAATATATCGACTCTTTGGGTCTTTAACTGCTTTCATGCGTATTTCCTTATCTCTTTTGGGACAGGGTTTATCATTGTAGTAGACAGATCCTTTCTGGGAAATGCACTTATAAATACCAGCTTGCGCGGGATTAAATACAAATACAAAACCCAGCATTACCAAGATAGAAGCACAAAAAAAGTTATTATTATTCATTATATTTCTCCAAATAGACATTCCCTTACGTTTAAGCACCCTTGGCTTAAAAAAGGTAATGCATTAAAAATGTTGATTTACTACTCAATGCATAGTGTAACCCAACGTGATACCACGATCTTGCCGGGTTACACTTGGACTAATCCGACCTATCAAACACAGCTTTCATTCACTATTAAATAAAGGATTAATCCTATTTTTTTACTGGATCACTCCAATAAACTGATTCCAGACGACATGTATCATATCCCGTTACCTGGGACAGTTTTTTGCCAATGCGTATATCCACAGGATGCTTACAACTTCCTGTAGCCTCATCCACTGTAAGTGAATTAAAAACTACCTGGGGATTTCCTGGTGGCTCTTTGGAAATTGCCGTTGCAGTACGAACTTCAGAATCGGGGATTTCATTATCTGCATCAGCTGAATCAGACTCGGGAGCTTCGCTGTTTAGATATAAGCCCGCTTTCCCGGTTAATACATTAATTGCATAAAAACGCCCTTGTACTGCGGGTGCAGCACATTGATCAATGCCGACACCACTTAATAACGGCTCTGGCACAAGTGTCGTAAATGTAACAACCCCATCAAAGGCTAAAGCAGTAGACAATACTTTTTCGCCTGATTCTGGAAAATTAACCTTCCAGCCACGTTTATTTGCATCTGAAATAGAACCATCAAGAGCAATACTTGCACCATTACCTGTATCAGAAATAGTGATAGAAGCTAAATGATTTGGCGTAATCGTCGTATAATGTTCAGAATCTATTGGGTGATAGGGCGAATTATCGACCAGCATATAAAACTGGTCATGTATACTTTTATCCAGAGGATGCGCTCTAAAGCCACTGCCTATTGAGATAATAAATACCGTTTTACCCTTAAGCCTCATAACCGCCACATCGGGTTCATTATAAAACTTGCGACTATTCTCCCCCTGCCCACTAAGGGATGCCAATAGCGTTAGTTTTGAAGGTTTGTCTCCTATTTTTTCGCTTAAATCAAGTCGCCAAACATGACCACCTGTATCTGCAAAATACATGCGGTCTATCTTGCCGTTGTAGTTAGTATCCAGATATCTTACTCCACCAGGAATACTGTCTGTCACGACATCAGGAAATTCACTTTGTAAAGACCATAGTGGCTCGCCACCATTACGCGCATCAATAATAAAAATATCATTTCCCATTGTGGTGTTTACTGTGCTAGTGGCATCTGCCAAAGTTCCTGGCTCATCCGGCAGATCCCTGTCTTCAACAGGATCATAACCACCACTCACAATAACTGCCGCTCTTTTTTCTCCTTCAGCTCCAATACCAACCTGTCCCAGATAAGGTATTGACCAGGATTGACCAAGGTTTTCATAGCCTGCATCTTCGTTATTAACCATCCATTTAAACTGTGGACTGTTCACATCAGTAACATCAAGGGCATAATAAGACCTGCCACCACGACGTAAACCAAAATAAAGATAGACCTTTCCTTCTTCAGTGTCATGCCAGAGGTTGATAGGACCATCAATACCGTACAGATGATCTATTGCCGTTCCTTCGTTCCTCATCTGGGGCTCTATATTTTTCAGCAGCTCCCTGGGCATAAAGGCAAATTGCTCTTCGCCTGTTGTTGTATCAAACGCATGTATAAAACCTTCATTAGTAGCCGCGAAGATTGCTTGTTCCGTTTCAGAATATGAATAAACATAGGGTTCCGAATGCAGCATGTCACCCATCTGTTTTCGTGCAATTCCTTTGGGATTAGCATTGGAGTCGTATTCTCCATTTTCCCAGCCACGGATATAATTGATAATTTTTTTGCGATAAGTCAAACTTGAGCCGGGATCAATTCCTAATAAGTCATTTGTTATAATAGAGTTAGCATTGGCTTCCTTTAACTGATTGCCTGCTGCGGTTAAATCATTGCTTGAGGTTAAGTTTGAATACAAATGACGTGCATCTGGATCTGTTAATTTATTCGCAACCCCGCCTTTTAAAATATCTTTTCCGTCAGGCTCCGGACTATCTGACCACAAATCAAATGCGTCATTGGTAAACCCACCCAGTTCATCCATTGCGGGCAAATCATTTTTGCCATAAATTTCCCTTTTATTTCCAACTGTTTCAAGCTTGAACCTTTTCAGATTCCCAGACCATCTGGAAGTATTTTTGCGATCAAAAACAGGAATATAAATAAATTTTTCGTGTTCAAGACCACTTTTAACATTTACGCTGTAGCCAGGCGACGCAAGCGTACCTTTAGGTTCAACAATTTCATCCAGAATATCTCTAAATGCCGCAGCAAGTGCATCCGGATCTGTTGCACTAAAATAGCCATCTTCCACCTTACCAGTGGCAGGATCATCATCAATAGTCTCAAGATGTTTTAAATAATTTTGTGCAGCTTCAGACAAGTTAGCGCCAAATCCGATGGTATAGGTTTTTATGGTCT
>JALVDQ010000021.1 GCA_027008885.1 Thiotrichaceae bacterium
GTTATAAGGTGAGTTTATCAAGAGAGGCGAATAGTCGCTCTATTTAACGAACTTGATAAGCTCAGATTATGATGATTGTGGGATTTGCAGTCAATTTCTAGTTCTCAGACAGGCTCCTAGCACAATATTGGTTCTCATGGTTTTCTCTTGCTTGCGTGTATGATTGTACACATTGTAGCATAATGTGATTTATTTTTAATAAAGAGGGATTCAGACAGAATGCGGGGTTCCAATGAACCGTGCAAATCAGGATAGTTGTGAGCGGCGAAAAGCCTGTCAGAATAGGGCTGAGAGTATTGTCTCAGCCCCATGAAATAATGGTGCCGCAACCAAGAGTCGAACTCGGGACCTACTGATTACAAGTCAGTTGCTCTACCAACTGAGCTATTGCGGCGAAGCGCGTATTCTATATTAAGCTTTAAGTTTTACGCAAGTGCTTATTGCTGTTTTTTTGCGAAAAAATATCCGGCTGAAAGAATACAGAGACAGTGCAATAAAATACCTCATTCTTGTTTGTTTATTGCGCTGTCTTTCAGCCGGATGTTGTTCGAACTTCAAAGATAATTATTATTATTGTTGTTACCGTGTCATATTATTATTTTTAAACTTCGTGACTTCTATCTTTGAAGTTGGCGCCATTTTACAACTTGTTGCTTAATTTAAACTTAATCGCTTTATAATTATCCGGATTTTTTAGATTTGGGAGTCCCTTTTAATGGGCTTCATCCCAGTTGTCACCATAACCTGCGTCAACAACCAGGGGTACCTCGAGTTTGGCGGCATTTACCATGCGTTCAATAATGATTTTTTCTACGTCTGCGCGCTGATTTTCAGCGACTTCAAAGACCAGTTCGTCGTGCACCTGCATAATCATTTTGGTATCTGTGGTCTTTTCGCGAAGCCAGTCATTCACGGCGATCATGGCAATTTTGATAATATCGGCAGCGGTTCCCTGCATGGGGGCATTAATGGCGGTACGCTCTGCCATTTTGCGTAACATGCCGTTTTTGGCATTGATATTGGGGAGATATAATCTGCGCCCAAAGAGCGTTTCGACGTAACCTGCCTGTTTCGCTTTTTCGCGCGTATCTTCCATGTATTGCTGTACTCCCGGGTAGCGCTGAAAATAGCGTTTTACATAATCTGCGGCTTCGCTGCGTGAGACATTCAGCTGTTTCGCAAGTCCAAAGGCGGACATGCCGTAGATCAGACCAAAATTAACAGCCTTGGCAGCGCGCCGCTGTTGTTTTTCCACCTTCTCCAGTGCAATATCAAAAATCTCGGCAGCAGTGGCGCGGTGGATGTCTTTACCCTGGGCAAAAGCTTCCAGCAAGCCCTGATCCCCCGAGAGGTGCGCCATAATACGCAGTTCAATCTGGGAATAGTCCGCTGCCATAATCTTGAAGCCATCTGGTGCAATAAATGCCTGGCGGATACGTCTGCCTTCGGCATTGCGTATTGGTATATTTTGCAGATTGGGATTGCTGGATGAGAGTCGTCCGGTTGCGGTAATTGCCTGATGGTACGAAGTATGCACACGTCCTGTGCCTGGATTGATTTGCAGCGGCAATTTGTCAGTGTAGGTAGATTTTAACTTGCTCAAACCGCGGTGTTCCAGCAACCAGCGTGGCACATCGTGTTCCCGCGCCAGTTCCTGCAAGACATCTTCGGCGGTGGATGGCTGTCCTTTGGGGGTTTTACGAATCACTGGCAGATTGAGTTTGTCTTCGCTAAAAAAGACTTCCTGTATTTGCTTGGGTGAGCCCAGATTAAACCCACCCCCCGCCTTTTTATATATTTTTTCTTCGAGTTCTGCCATGCGTGCTGCCAGTTCTTCACTCTGCGCTGCAAGCAGCCTGGCATCAACCAAAACACCGTTGCGTTCAATATCGGATAGCACCTTGAGCAGAGGCATTTCAATTTCGCGGTAAAGCTTTTCCTGCTTTTTGCGTGGTTTCAGTTGGGGCCAGAAAAAGCGATGCAGGCGCATACACATATCAGCATCTTCAGCCGCATAAAAAGCAGCACCCGGATTGCCTGTTTCTTTATTCGCATGCAGCTCGATCTGGTTAAAGGGGAGCTGTTTCTTGCCTTTGCCAGCCACATCTTCAAATTTTACGCATTTATGCTTTAGATGCTTTTCGCATAATGTGTCCAGATCGTGCCGGTTTGAGACTGAATCGAGCACATACGATTCAAGCATGGTGTCGTGAGTAATGCCTTTTAGCTCGATTCCGTGATTTAACAGTACGGAGCGATCATACTTCAGGTTTTGACCGACTTTTAGCGCGGTTGGGTCTTGCAGTAGTGGCTTGAGTTTCGCCAGTGTATCGGCAAAATCAAGTTGCTGGGGCGCGCCAATATAATCATGCGCCAGTGGCAAATAGGCGGCTTTGCCTGCTTCAATACAAAAAGATAGCCCGACGATTCTGGCATCCATATAATCCAGACTGGTGGTTTCAGTATCCAGCGCGAACAGTTTTGCCTGTTTGAGTTGTGTTAGCCAGTCATCCAGTTGTGCCTGCGTGAGAATGGTTTCATAGTGGACTTCCTTAATCTCTTCGATTTCAGGAATACCAGGCTCAAGACTTTCATCGGTATCAGTATTGAGGATAATTTTTTTATTTGATTCTGACTGCAACTTGCTTAGTCGGGTGCGAAAACCTAATTTTTGATACAGCTCTGCCAGTTTTTGTGTGTCTATTTCATTAAAGCTTAGATATTCAGGCGAGCAATCCAGATCAAGATCACGTTTAATCGTCACCAGTTCATAGGAGAGAGGCAAAAAATCAAGCGATTCACGCAGGTATTCACCAATTTTTCCCTTGAATTTATCCGCATTTTGCATAATTGCCTGCAAGGAGCCCCACTCATTCAGCCATTTTACCGCTGTTTTTGGTCCAACCTTGGGTACCCCGGGAATATTGTCCGATTTATCACCGATGAGTGCCAGGTAGTCACGAATCAGTTCCGGCGGTACGCCAAATTTGTCAACCACACCCTGACGGTCAAAATAACTGTTTGACATGGTATTGATCAGGTGGGTCTGTTCATCTACCAGTTGCGCCATGTCCTTGTCACCTGTGGAGATAATCACCTTGCCGTCATAGAGGGTGGACATGGTGCCAATCACATCATCTGCCTCAACACCCTCCATCACGATCATGGGATAGCCCTGTGCTGCAATAATCTCATGCAGGGGGGCAATCTGCTCGCGTAATTCATCCGGCATGGGCGGGCGGTTTGCCTTGTATTGCGGATACATTTCATTGCGGAAAGTCTTGCCCTTGGCATCAAAAACAACCGCCATGTGATCTGGCTGATAATTTTTTCTGAGGCTGTCGAGCATATTCAGCACGCCGTGTATCGCATTGGTCTGCATTCCGTCGGGACTGGTGAGTGAGGCAGGCAGCGCATAAAAGGCGCGAAACAGGTAGGATGAACCATCAACGAGGACAAGTGGTTTTGAAGTGTTTTTATCTGACATGGATTCGGTTATTATGTGAGTAACTTTATTAATATGAACATAGCAGCTAACAAATTTTGTTGCACTGCTATGAGTATACAGCATGGAGTATACAAGCTATGACGAACACAGCTCCAGTTATTCCTCAATTTGATACGCCTGTCACAGCGCAGATTGAAGGTTTGCGCCCACACTTTTCAGCGGCACAGAAAACTGCCCTGAAAGATGAAATTAAAGCGTTGCTAAAAGAGCAGGATGCGGTTTTGGTCGCACATTATTATGTCGATCAGGATTTGCAGGAATTAGCCGAGGAAACCGGCGGTTATATCTCGGATTCGCTGGATATGGCAAAGTTTGGCAATGAGCACCCTGCCAAAACACTGATTGTTGCAGGGGTTCGCTTTATGGGTGAAACCGCGAAAATACTCAATCCTGAAAAGCGTATTTTAATGCCCACACTGGAAGCCGAATGTTCGCTGGATTTAAGCTGTCCAATTGAAGAATTTGCACCTTTCTGCGACGCCAATCCCGAGCATACGGTGGTTGTTTATGCCAATACCAGCGCGCAGGTAAAGGCGCGGGCTGATTATGTGGTGACATCCGGGATTGCGCTGGATCTGGTGAGCTGGTTGGGCAGGCAGGGTAAAAAAGTCCTGTGGGCACCCGATAAACATCTGGGTCACTATATCGAGAAGGTTTCAGGTGTCGAAATGCTGCGCTGGCAGGGTTCCTGTATTGTGCATGAAGAATTTAAAACGCGCTCGCTGGGAGATTTGATTGCAAAACATCCTGATGCCGGGGTACTGGTTCATCCTGAATCACCAGATGCCATTATTGCACTGGCTGATGTGGTTGGCTCAACAACACAAATCATTAATGCGGCAAAAGAATTACCACACAAGGAATTTATCGTCGCAACCGACAAGGCGATTTTCTATAAAATGAAACAGGCTGCGCCAGATAAAAAATTTATTGCCGCGCCCACCCATGGTGAAGGTGGAACCTGCACCAGTTGCGCGCACTGCCCGTGGATGGCAATGAACGGACTGCATAATCTACTGGATGTATTAAAAACAGGCAAGAATGAGATTCATGTGGATGAAGCAGTGAGGCTAAAAGCACTACAATCAACACAGCGCATGCTGGATTTTGCTAAAGAACTCTCGGCAGGCAAGATTTCTGCGTAGCTTTTTATGGTAGTGGGTCAACCTGTATTTTGTACGGGTTAACTTCAGCGTAATCTGACAAAATTGTGGCACTATGTTGGATTACGCGAGGCTAATCCAGGCTCCTGGTTCCTTTTTTCTGTCACCCATCCCCCCTGTTTTTTATATATTTTTGTGTAGTGTAAGCCGTGTATTGAGAAACAAAACAGGGGACAGCTATCAATCATGCAAAATGTTTCTAAGGGACTGCGCAATAATAAACCTGCCATTTATTGCGCAGTCCCTAACAGTTGCTATACTAAGTTAATGGATTACTCAGAAATATTACAATCATTACAGCAAGCCTCTAGCTTTGATCTATATCGCCTAAAAGTTGCCATATCACTTCAATTAGAATCATCTGAGCGGATTCAATCTATTCGTGACCAGCTTTCTGTCGGGCAAGAAGTAGAAGTATTTAACGAAACTAAAAACAAAGCTGAAATGGCAATTATTCGCAAGTTTAACCCCACCACTGTTGCAATCATATTAAAAGCAGATCAATCTCGTTGGAGAGTACCTTACTACTGGATTAATCTCGAAGGTGCTGACGTGAGACTGAGAAATAATGCAAAGAAAGGCATTGATAGAAACACATTAGCAATTGGTGATATTGTAGGCTTTCGTTCCCGTGAAGGACATGAAGTATACTGCAGCCTTCAATTAGTGATTGAATAATGTCACAAAAACAGGTAAAAATAAGTTTTTTTATAAATTATCCCGAGTTTCCTATGCGTCTCCCACCTATCCAATTTAGCGAAGCTGATCAAGAAGCCCTGAATCGGGGTCGTTATCACCATGAACATCCGCGTGTACGTCAACGAATGGAAGTTGTTTGGCTGAAAAGCCAGGGTTTAAGCAACCC
>JALVDQ010000022.1 GCA_027008885.1 Thiotrichaceae bacterium
GGAGCAGAAAATATTCCGCGCAAAAAATATATACAGATTCTAAAAACCACCCGGGAATTTCACCACAGTGGCTGGAGATTTAATACCGAGATTGATCTTTCACGCTGGAAGCCGGGCGAGTCTTAGAAGCCTGTCTGAGAACTAAGAAATCAACAATTTCCCAAAAAACCAATTTTTTAAGTTATTGAAAATAAAGAACTTAATTTTTGTTAAATTGTTGAAAATCGTATTTTTGGCTATTCTCAGACAGGCTCCTGGCCTTGTAAAGTTCATCTTTAATGCGCAGGAACGAGCAGTTTCTTCACAAAAAGATTCATAAAAACACCATAGGCAGGCACAAAAAAGGCAATGCTGATTATTAATTTGAACGCATAATCTACGCTTGCAATTTCGGGCCAGTTTGCAGCCATAAAGGCATCACTGCTTTTGTAAAAGGCGATACTAAAAAAGATCAGTGTATCCAGCATGGTTCCAATCACAGATGAAAAAGCAGGGGCTACCCACCATTGTTTTTTCTGTCTCAAGCGACTAAATACAAAAATATCCATTAACTGCCCAAAAACATAGGCAAGAAAACTGGCAAGTGCGATCCTGGCTACAAAAATATTTAACTCAAACAGTTTTGAAAAGCCCTGAAATTCAGTCTTGAAAAACACAACTGAAAAAACATAGGAGATAATAATCGCCGGTATCATCGCCAGAAAAATAATGCGACGCGCCTGCGATGAGCCATACAGCCGCACCGTTAAATCGGTTGCGAGAAAAATCAGGGGAAAAGTGAAAGCCCCCCATGTGGTTTGAAACCCTGCCACTGTGACCGGTATCTGCACCAGATAATTACTGGCGGCAATAACAACCAGGTGAAAAATAACCAGTGTAAGCAAAGTGCTGGTATGAAATTTTGATTTGACTTTATTAATAGGGGATGAAGGGGCGTTTGAAGTGTAATTCATTGTTGATCCTTTTTGTTAAATGGGGTTGAGGGAACCCAGAAAGAGCGCGATTATAAGTGCCCGGAAAAAATAAATCTAACAAAAATTGTAATTCAAGTTTCGAAGTTCAAATTCTATCGTTACGCATAGGAACACAATTTACACCTCCTTACACCTCCTTTGTTTGCACATTCTCTTAAACTCAGCAACCCTGCAACTACATGCTCTGCCTCTGTCCTCTGTCCTCTGCCACCCATCCCCCCCTGTTTTTACATATTTTTGTGTTGCCTGTGTTGAAGAACGAAGCACTGGATTGCACGGTAGCATCATCATCCCCGTAAAATTCCCGTAAAAAAAGAAATGGCTTTGATATTGTCCCGCAATTAATAAACAGACACTTAACTATTCCTTATGTATACTTCGGCATATTATTTTTTTATTGCTTGTTTTTTATTGCATAGTTGTTGTGTGGTTTGTTACATATAGACAAAGGTATACATCCGGAATGAAACTGAATACTCGTTTTTGCTTAACTGCTGTTCTATTCACGACTTGTTTTTTGACTATTAACGCTTTTGCAGAAACGCCATATCGCGTTAAGAGAAATGATACTTTAAGTGGCATTGTTGCAAGGTCTTATTTGGGAAGTCCCTATTCAAAATCGCAAATCATGGTTGCGATTCTGGCAAAAAACCCCTCTGCCTTTAAGGATGGAAATATCAATCTGCTTCTGCGAGGTAAGCGTCTGCGTTTGCCTGATGATAGCGAAATAAGCCAGGTTTCTGATGCTGAAGCCCGACGCATTATTGCCCAGCATACGCGATTATTCAGAGATGGTATTTCCAGAACTTTTGCTACTTCTCTTCTTGATCAGCGAAACCAGGAAAATGATGCTGACAGGGAAAAGACGCTTGCCGTAGTCAAAAAGCAGACTGAAAAAATCAGTCAACTGGAGCAGGAAGGCGAAAGATTGCGCAAGCAGCTTGATAATCTTTTCAAGCAAAAACAAAAAAGAGACAAGGAGTTGCAAGAGCTGGAAGAGCAGATCAAGCAGTATTCATCAATACAGGAAAAAGCGGCAATCAAAGGCACACCTGAACAGATTGCAGCGGCAAATCGAAAGCTTAAGGAAAAGAATGAAATATTGCAGAAAAAGCTGATTGAATCAAAAAGTGAGCTGGCAGAAAATGCGCGTTCCACCATGACCCTGCAACGCAAGCTAAAGAATTTAAAGGAAAGAATGAATCAGCAGGGTAGCAAGGATAATGGCTCAGCTGAAGCAACCGATACCACAAGCGCAGCGCTCTCTGAAAACGCTAGTGCTGATACGGCAACAGCAACAGGGGCAGACAGGGCGGCAGCGATTGAATCAGACTCATCGACTGCAACAACTGCAAGGGATGATTCTCTTTCTCAATTTAAAAGCAAATTTTTCTGGGTTTTGCCCCTTATGTTGCTGCTTGCGATACTCTTTTTGCTCTGGCTGATCGTGCGCTGGTTCTTTGGTAAGCACAAGAAAACAGCCATAAAAGAAGAGGATTATGATAAAGACTATGCTACTTTAATTGAAGATTATGAGTCGCTTGATTATCTTAACCCCGAAAATAATGCCTATCAGGAAGAGCCTCTGGAACCAAGCATCAAGCTGGATGTGGCACGCGCCTATCTTGAAGCAGACGATAATGAATCGGCACTCAATATCCTGAATGAAGTCATGCGGGAAGGCGATCAGAAGCAGAAGCAAGAGGCAGAAGAAATCCTTGCCTATATCAAACAGGCTGCAAGCTGAGACAGGCTCTTAATAATCAAGCAAATGTATCCAGTGAATTACCGGCACTTTGGTCGCTTCCTGTAAATGTGTCTGGCAGCCGATATTTGCGCTGACAATCAGCTCAGGATCACTTTCAAGTAAGGCATTTATCTTGTTGATTTGTAACTTTTTTGAAATAACAGGTTGCAGAATGGAGTAAGTACCGGCGGAGCCGCAGCAGAGATGCTGATCCCTGATAACGGGCAGATCATAGCCGCTCTGTTTCAGGATTTTCTCGACCACGCCCTGAATCTTTTGCGCATGTTGCAGCGTACACGGTGAGTGCCAGCTGATTTTTTGCACCGCAGGCGCTTTGCCCAGCAAGCTTAAATCTTCATTAATCAATATTTCTGAAATATCTTTGCAGAGGGCTGAAACCCGCTGTGCTTTCTCGGCATAATCCGCATCATTACGAAGATAGTGTGCATAGTCTTTAACCATTGCGCCACAGCCACTGGCGGTCATCACAATCGCTTCTGCGCCGCTTTCAATATCTACCCACCAGGCATCAATATTGCGTTTCATATAATCCAGTGCTTCATCTTCTGCGGCTAAATGCTGACTTACTGCGCCACAACAGCCTGAACCCTTGGGTTTGATGACTGAAATACCGAGTTTGTGCAATACCCTTGCGGTTGCCTGGTTGATATCCGGTGAGAGCGATGGCTGAACACAGCCTGGCAAAATAATCATTTTGCGTTTATGCCGTGTGATTGGACATTTTCCCCTGGCAACCCTGCGGGGAATTTTCTTTTTTATGGCGGCGGGCAAAAACGCTTTAAAAAACTGTCCTGTGCGCAGCAAGGCTGAAAAACGCTTTGGATACGGCAGTATTGCGCGTAATGCCTTTCTCGCAAAACGCTCTTTAAAGTTACGCGGTGACTGTGTTTCAATGACTTTTCTGCCAATATCGAGCAGTTTTGTGTATGCGACACCCGAAGGACAGCTCGCCTCGCAGTTCCGACAGCTCAGGCAACGATCCAGATGCTTGCGGCTGGATTCACTGACTGCCTTGCCCTCCAGCATTTGCTTGATCAGGTAGATACGCCCGCGCGGTCCGTCATTTTCGTCACCCGTGAGTTGATAGGTGGGGCAGTTTGCATTACAAAATCCGCAGTGAACGCAGCTACGCAATATTTTTTCTGCAAGCTTTGTTTCTGCTGCGCTCAATCCTGATAGTGCTGGTTTTAGATTGGTTTTCATAAGCTCTATAAGCCCTGATAGATTCTGTCCGGATTAAAAATTCCCTTCGGATCCATTTCGTTCTTCAGGCGTTTATGCAGTGACAGCAGGGCGGCTGGCAGCGGCGGGAAATGGGATACACCCGGTAACTCTCCCCTGAACAGGGTCGCATAGCCCTTGCGTGAATTTGCGATACTCTGAATAATATTTACGGGTGCATTGCTGCGTACCCAGCGTTGCGCGCCACCCCACTCGACCAGAAGCTCATTATTCATTTGCGCGATGCGGGTAAATTTGTCAGAGACAGGGGGTAATGAAAAACGCCACAGCGGTTTGTGATCCTGCTGGAAAAATTCATGTTGCTGATCACGAATGCCCTGCCAGAAAGTATCGGTATCTGCCAGTTCATCGGCTGTTATCTGTTTTCTGGCATTTTGCAGCACCGTATCCGATGCCGAAAGCCGGATATAAGCCATATCCTTGTGCCAGAGAGTCGCACTCACTGGAAGCTGCCGAAGTCGCAGAGCCTTGAAATAATCCAGTGCCTCATCCAGTTCTGCCTCAAAAGCCAGGGTCAGATCAGTTTCCGGTTTTGGCAATAAACGCAGTGAGACGTTCAGTATCACACCCAGCGTCCCCTGCGAGCGCACCATCAGGCGCGAGAGATCATAACCGGCAACATTTTTCATGACCTGTCCGCCATAGTTGACGATTTCAGCATCGCCGTTAATGATTTGCACTCCAAGAATCGCATCGCGCACCGCTCCGCTGTAAGCACGACGTGGTCCGGCAATGCCTGCGGCTATCGCGCCGCCAATGGTTGCCTCAGGGGTATAACGAGGCGGTTCAAAAGGCAACATCTGGCGGTTTGCCGTGAGCAGCTCTTCGAGTTCACACAAACGGGTTCCGGCACGCACGGTGATATATAACTCGCTTGGCTCATAGGCAATCACGCCGCTATGTGCGCTCACATCCAGCTCTTTTCCCTGCACCGGATTGCCATAAAAAAGCTTGCTTTTACCACCGTGGATAAAGAGTGGCGACTGCTGTGCGAGGGCTTCTGCCACTTGCTGTTGCAGCTTTTGGCTTAGGTCGTTGTGCTTAATTTGTGTCGTTTTGCCTGGCATTGTTTATTAAAGTTATAAAAATATATAAAAAAAGGGGGGGATGGGTTATTTGTTTTTGCTGCTGTTAAAAAATACCAGGAACCTGTCTCAAATCAGCTTTCCCTCGCTACGACTCATATTCTCGGACAGACTCCTAGGAGCTTGTCCGAGAACTAGCCTCCAAAAAATGCGACCACAATATATAGTGGTTTCTTAATGTGAAAACCACTATATATTGATTGAAATTTTTAAAAACTTAGTTCTCGGACAGGCTCCTAGGAGCCTGTCTGAGAACTAGAAATTGACTGCAAATCCCACAATCTTCATAATCTGAGCTTATCAAGTTCGTTAAATAGAGCGACTATTCGCCTCTCTTGATAAACTCACCTTATAACAATTCTGAAATTTTCGTTTCAATCCCAGTTCTCAGACAGGCTCCTAGAACCTGGGTATTTCAGGAAAAGGCAGCTCTCCATGATGCACATGCATTGCG
>JALVDQ010000023.1 GCA_027008885.1 Thiotrichaceae bacterium
ATTAATCATTATCATCGGCATTATCGGATATTTAAGATTAGCCCTAATCCCTGCCACCTGGCTAGTGGGCGGCTGGCTGGTTATTACTGCCTTTGCCAATGCGCTACATGGCTGGGTATGGTTTGTATGGCTGCCTGTTTTATTAACTCTGACGCTTGTTAATATGCCCGAATTAAGAAAAAAATTAGTCACTCAGCCTGCCATGCAATTATTAAAGGCGAGCTTGCCAAAAATATCACGCACCGAACAGGAAGCCCTGGATGGCGGAAATGTCTGGTGGGATGCCGAATTATTTTCAGGAAAGCCCGACTGGGCGCGCTTGAGAGACCTCTCTTCCAGTTCACTCACACCGCAAGAAGAGGAATTTATCAATGGTCCTGTAGAAACACTCTGCAAAATGCTGGATGACTGGGAAATCACACACACACTGCAAGACCTGCCTGAAAGCGTCTGGGAGTTTATAAAAAAAGAACGTTTCTTCGGCATGATTATCCCTGAGGAATATGGCGGTCTGGGCTTCTCCGCACTGGCACATTCTCAGGTGGTGATGAAAGTCTCGGGACGCTCAATCACAGCTGCGGTTACGATTATGGTGCCCAATTCACTCGGTCCGGGTGAATTGCTGCTGAAATATGGCACACAGGCGCAAAAAGAGTATTATCTTCCGCGCCTTGCCGTGGGCAAAGACATCCCCTGCTTTGCGCTGACAGGACCAGAGGCAGGCAGCGATGCGGGATCAATCCCCGATGTTGGCATTGTTTGCAGGCAGGAGTTTGATGGCAAAAAAGATGTCCTTGGAATCAAGCTCAACTGGGAAAAACGCTATATCACCCTGGGACCAGTCGCATCCCTGCTGGGTCTGGCATTTCAGCTTTACGACCCGGATGAACTCCTCAGTGAAGATGTCTTTAGCAGCAAAGAGGTATACGAAGGCATAGAACGCGATGGCGATCATATCGGCATAACGGTTGCACTGATTCCCACCGATACCCCTGGCATTGATATTGGCAGGCGTCACTTCCCGCTCAATAACCCTTTCCAGAATGGTCCTAACTGGGGCAAAGACGTGTTTATTCCGATGGAATGGCTAATCGGTGGGGTTGACAATGTCGGCAAGGGCTGGCGGATGCTGGTCGAATGTCTTGGAGAAGGGCGCGGAATTTCCCTGCCAGCGCTGTCAACAGGAGCCGCCAAACTTGCTTCGCGTTATGTTGGAGCCTATGCACGGGTACGCAAGCAGTTTGCTTTGCCAATAGGACAGTTTGAAGGCATTGAAGAACCTCTGGCGGACATGCTGGGCAACACCTATCTTATGGATGCCGCGCGCAAGCTTACCACCACGGCTCTGGATCAGGGACAACGACCCGCAGTGATTACCGCCCTGCTCAAATACCAGTTAACAGAGCGAATGCGCAAAATCACCAATGACGCAATGGATATACAGGGTGGTTCGGGTATTTGCCTGGGTCCGTCCAATATTATTGGACGTGGCTATCAGGCAACGCCAGTGGCAATCACAGTAGAAGGCGCAAATATACTGACACGCTCCCTGATTGTGTTTGGGCAGGGTGCTGTGCGCTGTCATCCCTATTTGCTCAGGGAAATGCAGGCAACCCGGGAAAATGACCTTGAGGCACTTGATGAAGCACTGTTCTCACACATCGGCTTTGTGCTTAGCAATCTCTCCCGCAGCGTCTGGTTTGGTCTTAGCAATGCCGCCTTTGAAGTCCCCGGGACACCCTTAACCCGACGCTATTATCGCAGCCTCACGCGCCTCAGTGCCGGTTTTGCGCTGCTCTCTGACTATGCACTGCTGACACTGGGCGGCAATCTGAAACGCAGGGAAAGACTCTCGGGTCGCTTCGCCGACATACTCGCAAATATGTATCTGTGTTCCGCCACCCTGAAACACTTTGAAGATCAGGGTGAGCCAGAAGCAGACCTGCCCCTGCTGGATTATGCCTGTCAGAAAACCATGCACGACGCACAACAGGCAATGCTCGCCGTATTCTATAATCTGCCCTATCGCCTGCTTGCGAAAACGCTGCGTGCGCTTATTTTTCCTTTCGGCAAACCCTATGCGCCACCCTCGGACAAACTGATTCACGAAGTCGCAAAACTCGCGCTATCGCCTTCCTCCAGCCGTGACCGGTTAACCGAGGGTTGCTATATCACTGACGATCCGAATGATCGGGCAGGCAGAATTGAACATGCCTTTAAGCTCGCGCTAGAAACTGAAGCGATTGAAAAAAGCTTCAAAAAACTGCTGAAAGAAGGCAAGCTAAAAGCCAGAACGCACACCGAACGCATCACTGAAGCTGTCGAAAAAGAATTGATAAGTAGCGATGAAGGCGCGCAATTACTCGCCAACTGGACAGCGATGCGCGAAGCCATCCGCGTCGATGACTTTACAGAGGAAGAATTTCAGCGAGGAAGACTATCCGAGAACTAGAAATTGACTGCTAGTTCCAGTTCTCGGACAGGCTTGCCATACTCTTGTCGGATTACGCTTAGGCTAAGCTACAAGGCTCTGCCCTCTGTCTTCTATCTTCTGTCTTCTGTCCTCAGAAACACCCATCCCCCCTGTTTTTAATACTTTTTAAGTGTGGAAAATTTCCCCCAATTCTTTTATGCAGAAAAACCCGTATTTGACACAAGCTGCGATGCTTGATGGTAGATAGTTTTACTCATGTTATCCACAAACTATTTACAGCTTCATCAGCAGATAAACACAATATGTTGTACTTGACCAGCTGATATACCACACTCTATAGTATATGAGCATTGAGCGGATTTGCTCAACGGGCTTGATTCAGCAGTGCTTTTTATGCAGATTTTACAGGGTTAAAAATAAAAATGATGTGGGGCGCAGCTAAAAACAGTCAGGCACAAAACTAATTTAATTGAGAATTTATAAGAGTCAAACGAGCCTCTTATTGCTACCGGAGAATGACATGCAATCAGTCAGCAATGACAACTATAAGAACTTCCAGGAGACATTGACGCCAGGGGTCATTGACTCAACTACTGCAAACACAAATGCAAATGCAAATAACAATGCGCAGCAAAACAGACAGGAAGATGCCATCTACAAGGTCATTCGTCGCAATGGCAGCGTTACTCCATTTGACCGCAGCAAAATCGAAGTCGCCTTAACCAAGGCTTTTCTGGGAGTAGAAGGCGGGGTTGCAGCAGCCTCTTCACGCATTCACGACACCGTGAAAAAACTTGCAAAGCAGGTCAATGATAATCTGTTTCGGCGTATGCCCGATGGCGGTATTGTACATATTGAAGATATACAGGATCAGGTTGAGCTGGCACTGATGCGATCCGGTGATCACAAAGTGGCTCGCGCCTATGTACTTTACCGTGAAGAACGCGCTCATTTACGCGCTGCCAGGGCAGAAAAAGAGGATGCCAAAAAAACCACCAGGAAACACAGGCTGCATGTCACCACCGAAGCAGGTGAAAGCAAACCGCTGGATGAAAACCGCCTGCGCAAAATTATCGCTGAAGCCGTAGCCGGTCTTGATGGCGTTGATCAGGACAAGGTACTAAAAGAAGCACTTCACAACCTGTTTGATGGCATCCCCGAATCCGATGTGGGTGCGGCGCTGGTGATGGCAACCCGGGTTAATATCGAGAAAGACCCTAACTACTCCACTGTTGCCGCACGTTTATTGCTGGATAATTTACGCACTGAAGCGTTGAGCTTTTTAAACCATCGTCCCAGCGAGGCAACACAGGCGGAAATGGCAAAACGCTATCCTGCTACCTTAAAGAAATTTATTAAACAGGCGGTAGAACTGGAGCTTCTGGATGAAGAACTCAGCCGCTACGACCTGGCTAAGCTGGGCGCCGCACTTAAACCTGAGCGTGACCAGCAGTTCACCTATCTGGGACTGCAAACACTGTATGATCGCTACTTCATCCACACTGAAGATGATATTCGCTTTGAATTGCCGCAAATCTTTTTTATGCGTGTCGCAATGGGTCTGGCAATCAATGAAGTCAAGCGTGAAGAGCGTGCCATCGAGTTTTACAACCTGCTTTCCAGCTTTAACTTTATGAGTAGTACACCGACCCTGTTTAACTCGGGCACACGCCGTCCGCAACTCTCTTCCTGTTACCTGACCACCGTTCCCGACAGTCTGGATGGCATCTACAGCTCAATTAAAGACAATGCACTGCTCTCAAAATTTGCTGGTGGTCTGGGTAATGACTGGACTCGGGTGCGTGGTCTGGGTGCGCATATTAAAGGCACAAATGGAAAATCCCAGGGTGTCGTACCCTTCCTCAAGGTAACCAATGATACCGCGGTTGCAGTAAATCAGGGTGGCAAGCGTAAAGGTGCTATCTGCGCCTATCTGGAAACCTGGCATATTGATATCGAGGAGTTTCTTGAATTACGCAAAAATACGGGGGATGAGCGTCGTCGTACCCACGATATGAATACCTCAAACTGGATTCCCGATCTGTTTATGCAACGGGTTGCCGAAGAAGGCGAGTGGACGCTGTTCTCACCAGAAGAAACCCCCGATCTGCATGATCTTGTTGGCACCGAGTTTAATAAAGCCTATGAAGCCTATGAAGAAAAAGCCGCCCGCGGTGATTTAAACCTGTTTAAAAAGGTAAAGGCGGTTGAACTGTGGCGCAAAATGCTCGGCATGTTGTTTGAAACCGGACACCCATGGATTACCTTTAAAGACCCTTGCAATATTCGCTACAGCAACCAGCATGTGGGCGTGGTGCATAGTTCAAACCTTTGTACTGAAATCATGTTACACACCAATGATGATGAAATCGCCGTGTGTAATCTTGGCTCGGTGAATATCGCGGCACACACCACAGCTGATGGTGTGGACATGAAAAAGCTGGAAAAAACCATCAAAACAGCCATGCGTATGCTGGATAACGTGATTGAATACAATTATTACAGTGTGCCTCAGGCGCGTAATTCCAATATGCAGCATCGCCCTGTGGGCTTGGGCTTGATGGGCTTTCAGGATGCGCTTTACAAACAAAACATCGCTTATGCTTCAATGGAGGCTGTTGAATTTGCGGATAAAAGTATGGAGGCTGTCTCCTACTTTGCTATCAAAAGCTCTTCTGATCTGGCAAAAGAGCGAGGCGCGTACCCAAGCTATGATGGCTCGCTCTGGAGCAAGGGTATTTTACCCATCGACTCACTCGAACTGCTGGAAAAACAGCGTGGCGAGCAGTACTTTCAGGTAGATAAATCCAGCACGCTGGACTGGTCGAGCCTGCGCAAGCAGATTAAAAAACAGGGGATGCGTAACTCCAATGTTATGGCAATCGCGCCAACCGCAACCATCTCAAATATCTGTGGAGTCAGCCAGTCAATCGAGCCAACCTATCAGAACCTGTTTGTGAAATCGAATCTTTCAGGCGAGTTTACCGTGGTTAATCCCTATCTGGTAAATGAGCTGAAATCACTCGGTCTATGGGACGAAGTTATGATCAATGACCTTAAATATTTTGATGGCAGTGTGCAACCC
>JALVDQ010000024.1 GCA_027008885.1 Thiotrichaceae bacterium
TGCCTCAATGGGTTCTAATATATCTCCTGTGATTTTAAGGTTTTGTTTGTTCGAGCCAAATAAAGTTTTGGGCTTGCTAATAATGGGAGATAGCTTGCTAACAGGTACGCCATTTTTGGTAATAATAATCTCATCGCCAGTATCATTTACCTGATCCATAAGTGCCAGGCACTTAGCTTTAAACTCTGATGCTTTTATTGTTTGCATAATGACTCTCTTTGTTTAACCATGGTCATGATTATAGTCACATAGATTTAAACTGTCTATAAATCTATGTGAATGACTGCTTAGGGACGGCGCAACAATAAACCTACCAATTATCACGCAGTCCCTTACTATTAATCACTCCAAAAGCACAGTAGGGTTGGTGGAGTTTACGCAATCAACCAGGCACAGAGCTTTAAATATGGTCGGTTCCGCAAGGCTACACCGCCCCTACAATACTATTAATCATATAAATTTTTCTGATCTTGTAATCATTCTAAAACTATTCTTGTTCAACGCGACTGTTTATACTTCGCAGCCTAGATATATAAATAGGTAAAAAAATTTGAATACCCAAGCAGAACCTGCCATTGAGAAGTTTCCGAATAAACTTGCGATTTATTTTGCGGCAACTCGTCCTCCCTTTATTTTAGCAACCATTATTCCGATTTTACTAGGCTTTGCCTATGGTCATTACCATGGTTTTGAGATCAATTGGCTACATTTTTTCCTTGCTGTATTAGCGGGCATTTTTTTGCACGCCGGGGTGAATGTGCTTAATGATTACTATGATGCACTTAATGGAACGGATGATTTTAACGAGGAACGTATTTATCCTTTTACTGGCGGAAGTCGCTTTATCCAAAATGAGGTATTAAGTCGCAGTCAGACGCGTGATTTTGGTTTGGGGCTGATTGCAGCGGTAGTTTTGATTGGTCTTTATCTGGTGTTGCATGTTGATGCAAGTTTATTATTACCTTTAGGACTTTTTGGGATTTTTATTGGCTGGGCGTATTCTGCTCCTCCCTTGCAATTGAATAGTCGAGGCTTGGGGGAATTAACGGTTCTCGTTGGCTTTAGCTTATTGCCTTTAGGTGCGTGGCTTATACAAACAGGATATTTTTCACTCAGTGTGGTATTAATTGCCCTTCCCTTAGGTGCATTAACTTGTAATCTGCTTTACATTAATCAATTTCCAGATCGTAAAGCGGATATTCAGGCAAAAAAAATGCATTGGGTCGCCCGTTTACCAATCAGCGTTTCGCGTTGGGGGTACTGGATAATATCAGGAGTCGCCTGGTTGTTGATTGTTGTATTTGTTGCACAAGGTTTACTACCCACTTTGTCATTAATATCATTAGCACCAATCGTACTTAGCTTTATTGCAGGAATGGAATTGCTAAAATATAGTGATCAACCACAGAAGCTGGAAGTGGCTATTAAAATGACAATTTTAACCATGCTATCGCATGGCATCTTATTGATAATATCGTTATTGTTTTAAACCACTTAGATCAGCCAGGAAAAACAAAAAAAGACACCCGTAATGATACTAATTACTCAAGTTTCGGAGTTCAAAAACAGTCATAGAAACACTGATTCCAGTAACTTGAAATACTAATTAATTATGGGTGTCCTGGATTTCCCTCTCAGTGGTTTGTAAGGTTGTTGTTGTGGGAAAATATATAAAAAACCAGGGGGATGGGTTAAACTTCCGGTTTTAATATAGCCGTTTCCTAAAGCTGTTTCTGAATCCATGATTTCTCTTTACCAGCGATATAGCAATGCTTTGTGGCTTGCACTGGCTTTGTTAACGCGCTTGCCAACACCACAATCCGGGCGTATTGAGGCGCGCGATTCCGGACTTTCTGTTTTATTTTATCCCCTGGTTGGGCTAATCATTGGTGTTATTCTTTATCTGCCCGTTCTTGTTTTTCCTGATGTATCTGCGCTCTTGCTGAGTGCCGTTATTGTAAGTCTCTGGGCAATAATAACTGGCGGTTTACACCTTGACGGGCTTGCCGACAGTGCTGATGCATGGCTCGGCGGACTGGGTGAGCGGGAGCGTATGCAACGCATTATGAAAGATCCGCTGCTAGGTTCGGCAGGTGTGATTGCCATAGTTTGCGTATTAATACTAAAATTTGCGGCACTCACAAGCCTGCTTCAGCAGGAAAAAAACCTGGCAATACTGATCGCACCAGTGATTGGGCGGAGTATGATTCTGCTGCTATTTTTAAGCACACCCTATGTCAGCAAGCAGGGCATGGCGAGTGACATGGTGGCATTTTTACCCGGAAAGCAGGCATACCGGGTGCTTTTTGCAAGCCTGATCCCGGGTTTAATATACAGTTTCCGGGGGCTGCTGCTGGTCTTAATCATCTTTTGGTTTTTGCGACGTTTAATGCTTAAACTTCTGGGTGGCTGCACTGGCGATACACTGGGTGCAAGTGTTGAGATTTCAGAGATGATGTTTTTATTGTCAACGGCACTATTTTTATGACTGCTTCTTGATTGCTTTTACTGTAGCTGGCTTTGTTACTTGCTTTTGTCTTTCATGTCGGCTATTTGTCGTAACCGACAATAACGGTTTGATTGTAATCTTTATCACAGATAGACGGGGAATGAGAATATATGATTATTAGAAAATTACGCTTGCAACGTGGCTGGTCACAGGAGCAGCTATCTCAAATGAGTGGAATCAGTAGCCGTACAATTCAGCGCATTGAACGTGGACAAAAGGCAAGTGCAGAGTCTTTAAAATCCCTGGCGGCTGTTTTTGAAATTGACTTTCAACAATTAAAACAGGAGATTGAAGAAATGAATACCCAAAAGGACAATAAAGCCACGACCCTGATTACCGATGAAGAGAGCAGAGCAATCGAATATGTCAGAAACCTCAAAGGCTTTTATTCCCATCTTGTTGTGTATGTTCTGGTTATCATCCTTTTATTTATTGTTAACTACATGACATCACCCGGGTATATCTGGGCATGGTGGGTTTTACTGGGATGGGGGATTGGCATTATTTCACATGCACTCAGGGTTTTTGGCGTATTTGCTTTGTTTGGTCCAGAGTGGGAAAAAAAGAAAATTGAGAAACGCCTGGGTAGAAAGCTTTAGTTGGTAGTGATGCGGTTTAAGTTATTTCATCTGGAAAATATGTGAAAAAAGGGGGGGATGGGTAGTTTATATACATAAATACCCATCCCCCCTGTTTTTAATACTTTTTTGATTTTTAATAAGCAACCCTGCTTTTTTTATTCCGTTAAAAAGCTTCTGTGTTACATTAGGCGGCTTTCACAAAGTTAGTGACACTAAAAACCATGCCTAATACCGAAAACATCAATATCAAGTCAAATGAGATTCTTCTCACTCCTCTCGAAATGCACACTCTGTTGCCACTTTCCAAAGAGAACGAACGCCAGGTGCTGAAGCATCGTCAGGTTTTGCAAGATATATTAAGTGGCAAGGATAAACGCCTGTTTGTGGTTGTAGGTCCCTGTTCAATCCATGATGTCAAGGCTGCCAAAGATTATGCGGCACGCCTGAAGAAACTGGCTGATGAAGTCTCGGATACACTGTTTCTGGTTATGCGCGTCTATTTTGAAAAGCCCCGTACCACAACTGGCTGGAAAGGCTTGATCAATGACCCTCATCTTGATGGCTCGTTTGATATTGTGAATGGATTAAAGCAGGCACGGCAGTTATTGATTGATCTTGTTGATAGCGGGCTGCCTATTGCTACCGAGGCTCTTGACCCCATCAGTCCGCAGTATCTGGCTGATCTGGTTAGCTGGAGTGCAATTGGCGCGCGCACTACCGAGTCACAAACACATCGTGAAATGGCAAGTGGTCTGTCATCACCTGTTGGTTTTAAAAATGGCACAGATGGCAGCCTGAAAGTCGCCATTGATGCCATGCAAGCAGTTTCCAGTCCACACAGTTTTTTGGGAATCAATCGTCAGGGACAAGTTGCCATTGTGCATACCAGGGGTAATGCCTTTGCTCATGTGGTACTGCGTGGAGGTGGCGGAAAACCGAATTATGATGCCGATACCATTAATAACTGTATTAAAAGACTAACTGCAAAAGGTCTGCAGCCCAATATCGTTGTTGATTGCAGCCATGAAAATTCAAATAAAAATCCTGACAACCAGGAGAGGGTTTTCAAGGAATGTATTCAACAACGCTTGCAGGGAAACCCGAGTATTGTTGGCATGATGCTGGAAAGTAATATCAACTGGGGCAGACAGGATATTCCCAAAGACTTGTCTGAACTAAAGTATGGCGTATCTGTAACAGATGCCTGCATCGACTGGGAAACGACGCAACGGATTATTCGGGAAGCTAATCACCTGATACAAAATACCTGATACGAAAAACCTGGAGTCTGCCTGATTCTTCTCATTTAATTCAAAATTTCCCATGCAAGTTTTGGCTCTTCATGGTAAAACACGCACTTATTTTATTTTTCCCTAAATCTTTAAACAGGAATTTACAAATGACACGTAAGTATAACTTCAGTGCCGGACCTGCGATGTTGCCGCAGGAGGTTTTGGAACAAGCCCAGGCAGAAATGCTGGACTGGAATGGTAGTGGTATGTCGGTTATGGAGATGAGCCATCGCGGCAAGGAGTTTATGTCGATTGCGACACAGGCAGAAGCCGACTTGCGCGAGATTATGTCGATTCCTGAGAATTACAAGGTATTATTTTTGCAAGGTGGTGCCAGCTCCCAGTTTGCTGCTATCCCGCTAAATCTTTTGCGTGGCAAGGACAGTGCTGATTATGTCAACACCGGCGCCTGGTCTAAAAAAGCCATTGCAGAGGCAAATCGTTATTGTTCTGTAAATGTTGCTTCCAGTTCTGAAGAGAGTAATTTTACAACTATCTTGCCGTTTGAGAGCTGGGATATTAATCCTGATGCCGCCTATTTGCATTACACCCCGAATGAAACCATTGGCGGACTGGAGTTTCCCTGGATTCCCGAGGTGGGAGATACTCCTCTGGTTGCGGATATGTCATCAACAATCCTGTCTCGCCCGCTGGATGTCAGCAAATTTGGACTGATCTATGCCGGTGCGCAGAAAAATATTGGTCCGGCGGGTTTAACCATTGTAATTGTGCGTGATGATTTGCTTGGCGAGGCGCTGGATATTTGCCCGGCAATGATGAATTACGAGATTCATGCCAAGGCAGGCTCCATGTATAACACACCTTCAACCTACCCCTGGTACATTGCAGGTCTGGTGTTTAAATGGATTAAAAAGAAAGGGGGGCTTGAAGGCATTGGTGAAATCAATAAACGCAAGGCAGACAAGCTCTATGCGGCTATTGATAATTCGGATTTTTATAAAAATCCTGTTGATAAAGAATTTCGCTCATGGATGAATGTGCCATTTACATTGGCAAATTCTGATCTTGATGCCGAGTTTTTGGAACAGGCAGCAGCGCGTGACCTGGTCACACTC
>JALVDQ010000025.1 GCA_027008885.1 Thiotrichaceae bacterium
CTTATATCACCGTCAAAATAGCCATGCCCCTTGCTGCTACCTGCACCTAATGCCAGTCTGCCCTGAACCAGATCGTCCAGAGTTAGCTTTAGTGCCTGCTTGTATTTATGCAGTGGGATTTTATGTTCCGTGTTTTTGTTCTTAATACTCTGTTCAATCAGTTCAAAACGGGCTTTATCAATCACCAGCCGCAGGGTAAACGGTTTATCCATTCGCCACAGCAGTTCTTCCATATACAGTGCCTTGTCACGCACACCGCCAGTATAACGATCCAGACTATTGTGGGTAAGATGCACGACTTTATGCTCTCTGGGATCGTATTTAATATATAAATCGCTAATAAAAATCAGCCCTGCCTGACCAGATTCTTCACCGTTTTTATCCTGCCTTTCACTGCCAAACAGGAGGTTTTCAGGAATGCTCATCTGATCAAAATTATCGGCATCCCGATAACGCCCAATGAGGCGATTAAGATGATATTTCACGCGGTGATTTAACGCCCCCTTAACGCTACTACCGGGGATAACAATATGCCTTGGCGAGAAATTTGCCGGGTTTTGCTCCCAGTCAATCACAGGTTCAAGCAGTGGCGTGGCATCGGGTGATTTTCCTGAAGCTTTGAGCGGTTCGCCCGCCTGACCAAAACGCCAGAAATCTTCGGCTCTGAGGCTGATTTTCGCAACAATGCGCTGCTCTTCCAGTTCCTCCTGCTTTGGGCTTTCTGACTTAGCCAGTTGAGTGTAATCATTCAGCGCAAAACCCAGTTTTTGATAGCGTTGATAATCTGCCTGATAGCTGTCTTGCTGGCTATTGTCCCCCAGATTAAAACTGCCACTGTGCAATTCATTGCATTCAAAAAGCCCCAGACCACTACGAGTTGATGCGCCGATATAAAGTGGTTGCTGAATCAGTGAAAGTATCTGTTTCCAGTCTGAGTCCTGCTTTTTTTCTTCGTCAGTGTCAGACCAATAGCTTATTTCAAAGCTGAAACGACAACCTGCGGGGATAATGGTGATATCAAATTTGGCGCCATCCTCAGCCACGCCTTTTTCACTGATTTTCACTCTTTCACGGTGCATGGCATGTTCCTGACTCAAAAATTTGAGCAGTGGATCATTCTTTATACGCCTCTGATCCAGCACCAGACCTTCAACCGGCGTGTTGGTGCTGTCATGGATACAGCCCCATGAAACATGCAGTCTTGAAATAGCGGTTTTATCACTATTTTGTTCTACATAGCCAAAAATACGCTTTACGCTTGCTTCTGCCTGATCTGTTTCTGCCAGAGCAGAACGCAGATTGTGACGTAACACACCCGCAAGCGATGTGCCTGGTATTGCGGGCAAATTGTTTGCATCTTTGACAATCAGCGTATCAAATGCGCCATCACTGATGCCACTGTTAATGGAAACGGCGGTTTTTGCTTCAAGCACAAAACGTGCAATATGAAAATAGCTTAGTTTCGGGATCATAATCTTTGCTCCCCTGTTTGCTGTTCTTGCGGCTCTGGCTGTTCCTGTTGTTCCGGAGACGCTACCTTACGAATTTGTCTGACAATATCAGTTGCTTTTTTCGCCAGAAGTATGGCAACCATGCTGGGCTGTTGTACTGTTTTATCTCTTAGCGTGTCATACAGCCACTTTCTGAAAGTGAGTTCACGATTATTATTGTCAAACGTAATCACCCGCCATGCTTCATCGTTCTGTTTGCAGATGGTGTCCTGCATCTTGTCATCTTTATTGCTGACATTGCCAAACAACCGGGTTAAAAGTTTCTGTTTGTCTTTTTCAAATTGATACTGTTTGCCTGCCTCAACAATGCGTGACCACTGGCTTGCTGATGGCCCCAAATCCAGCTTAAAGTCAACCGCAGCGTAGGCATAGGCGCGTTGATAAAGTTTCTTTAACTCTTGCGCTTTCTGTTCAGCGTATTCACGGTCTTTTCTGCTTGCCTTGCTGCTCTGGTGAAGCTGGCTTAAAAAGCGTGCCAGTGAATCTCTGGGCATATCGGGAGATTGCGCCCGAGAGGGTTTTATCTCAGCCAGTGCAACAGGCTTTTCAGTTTCCAGCAAAGGATGTTGAATGGCAATCTGACCCAGACCCGCTTCACGATAAATGCCGATGCCACGCTGTAATTCATTTTGTTGCTGTACGCTTAATTCTTCGCCTGGCTTCAGGCTTAAAACACTGCCTTTTTCGATTACCTGACGTTCAAGATCAAACTTTCTGCGTTTGCTATTGTAAGGGCTATAACGTCGAAAACGTAGCTGGCTTTTATCCCAGAGAATAGTGGCTGATTCAAGACCGGGGATTTTCAGGGTAGCAGCCGTTACAGGAACTCCATATTGATCCAGCAAGGCGCAATCAGACAAGAACCAGAGCGTAATTTCAGTATCGCTTGCGATTGCTACTGGCTGATGCTGCTCTGAACTGGATTCCTGCTCGCTTATTTCACACTTGACCGCACCGTATTGCGCAGTGCGTGAGCGACCCAGAAACAGCTCGCCGCTTAGTGCATCAAGCACGCGGTCAATGCTATTTTGATCAATTCCGGCTGGTTTGTTGTCATCATTGTCTGAGTCGAGATCAATGTCAAAATCAAGATAGGCACTAAAGCACTGTCCTGCCTGTATTGCCTGATAGCCAAACAGTTGTGATTTGGCTGCCGTTGCGGTTTCAGGGTTAATCGCAGTTTTCATGCGCAGACTGGTTTCTGGCTGGATTAGCTCCAGTGCATCGGTGATATAACCCTGACGCAACTGTTTTGGCTGCTTGCCTTTGGGCATTGCGGTTTTTGCCAAATTCAGAATATTCCCTGCAATAAGCCTATGCCGCTGAATATCAACAAGCTGGCTGCTTTCCCTGCCTTTTACGCCATGCCATGCAAATGGCACGGGAAGGCTTTTTTCACCACTGATCGAGAGCGGATAAGCATTGCCAAAGCGCACCTTGCCTGAATGAAAAACATCAAAAGCGGCACTTCCCAGTTGTTGGTAAATTTTGCTGGCACAAGCCCCCAAAAGCGTAATTCCGGGAATATAGTCGAGTGAGCGATGTCCTCCCTCACTGGCAGCCCGCTCGCTAAAAATGCCGTCTTCCAGCAAAGTCAGGGTGAGTTGATAGCGTTTTATCATGCCTTTACCTCGCTCTTTGCATCGTTCTTTGCATTGCTCTTAACATCGCTCCTTGAAACATCTGTTTGCAAACTCAGTTGCGCCCGCCCAAAACCACGGGTACGATGCCCGCCAACAGCACGAATGAGTGGCAAACTGCGTAACAGAACCTCTTGCCAGAGGTTTTTGTATGCGTCATTGCCAATGTCATTGCCAGCATCATTAACAACATCATCGCCGCGCCAGCTAATCGTGGCAAACAAAGTGACGGGAATCGCCATTTCCATGCCACGCAGACTGTTCTTTTTAGCAACCCCTGTGGAATACTGGATCGCGGTTGAATAAAAGTCACGGAATAGTTCCTGACGTAATGCCTCCTGTTCTGTATGCCCCAGCCATGCCTGCATTTCTGCGGAAAAAGTGGCATCTGAAAAGCGCAGAATACCCGCCTGTGTATAGTCACGCGCCAGTGTTTCAGAGGCTTTATCAGCCTCGTCGGTTTGATAGCTTTTTGAGCCAAAAAGCTTTTCAGTCAGGCTGTTTTCCGCGTTTTCTGCTGAAGCAGCCGTTATATCAAGACTTTCTTTCAGGTCATCCAGCCTGTTCCAGCATTCCAGACGGTTAACCGCATCACGAAACAGCCCCTTGAGCATTTTGCCTGAAACAAAGGGCAAGCCATAACGATCACGCTCGACCAGTGCGTCAAGATGACTACCGCTGCCTTTACCCGTGCCGGGGTGCCAGTAACTGCTGATATTGATTTCTAGTGTGGCTTTAGTTTGCATGTGTTTCTCCCTCGGCTGCCATCCAGTTAATCAGGTCACCAATAAAAGTTTCTTTGCTGATAACCGCGCTGTTTGTTTCTTCATCCTCATCCAAATTCCTGAATGGCATATCCCCAGCTTGCCACTGCCCGTCAAATAAAGTGGAAACATGGTAATTAAATTTTTCCAGAATCTGTTGACGTTTGGAGTCTGATTTCATGCCTTTTTCCCAGCGTCGCCAAACCTCTTCGGCTTCATTTGGATCAGAACGCAGCAGGGTCAGAAAATGACGTGTAGGGCCTTTTGACATTTCTTCTTTTTGAAATAGCTCCTTGATTGACTTTAAGGTATCAAATGCGGGCAGCTCACGGGCAAATTCACCCACACCATAAGCACCCAGGGTTAGACTGAGTATCTTATTGCTGTCTTTTAGCTTAACGCTGAGTTCACGCTCCTTGGCAAAGCTGTAATCATCAATAAAACTGCTGGTCACACGGTGAAATACCAGACTGCCGGGAATATACTCTTTGCCTGCTTTTTGTTTGAGTGCCCGGGAAGCCGTTTTTGCCGCTGAACAGAGGCTTTCTGCAAGTGCATAACCCAGTGAAAACGGCTGATTTGCCTTTAACAGTGTAATGCCTGCACAGGCAGTCATTAATTTGGGAATAACAGGATAATCGTTATGCAGTTGCTCCAGTTCCTGTTTGGTTTTCTTTTCAAAAGACTCAATAAAGTCCCGCGCAAACTGCAAGGCATAATCACCACGCACAATAACGGTGAGATCATCCCCACCCAGAATCAGGGGTCTAACTGGCAACCTTATTGTTTCTTTACTGTCCTCGCTACTGTCCTTGCTGTTTTGCCATTCTTCAAGGCAAGCCTTCTTAATCGGCTCCAGTGCTTCCTGCGCTGCCAGCCGGGTTGCCTTGTCAATTTTTTGTGATAAATCAAAGAAAACTTTGGCGTATTCCTCTGCATCCAGATCCTCACCCAGTTTTAAAAGCACCTCGCCAAGACCATTACCATCGGCATGAATAATGCCAATGCTGCGATTACCATTCTTAAAAGGGAAAGAACTTTGCGCTTCTTTTTTATCTGGCTCAGGCTCCAGATTTCGGGGAAAAACAAATTCAGGGCTGGAATTATTATCGGGTAAAAACTTCTTGCTCAGTGCCTCACCTTTGGCATATTTGTCTTTGCGTTTTTCAACAGAAGCCGCATCCAGCCAGATAAAGCCCGCCTGCTCCTTTGCCTTTTTAATTACCGGCATCCCCGTGCGCGGACTTCGCCGCACCAGTGGTGTCGCCTCTGGCAAGCCGGCTTGAGGCTGGTTTCTCATTTCACGCAGCCTTGTTTTAGCCGTTTCAATCGCCTTTTTCCCGGTATCACCATGAGCAATGGCATGATTAAACTCAAGCCCCGGGGCAAGCTCATTAACCACAAATGTCCAGATATTCATTAAGGCTTTAGCATTGTCATAAGCCTTTTCACCAGAAAACAACAAATAAAACGCACCACCACCGCGACGCGAAAACACATAATCGTCAGAGTGTCGAAGGTTTAAA
>JALVDQ010000026.1 GCA_027008885.1 Thiotrichaceae bacterium
CAAATCTGCGGCAACACACAGGTAGAAATCATCTTTTCGCCTAAAGATGCGAAAAGTGGCAATAATGCGACCTTTTGGAGAACACCATGCGCTGATCTGATGGCTTGTTTCAGTGACTTCACGAATGTCATTGGTGAGCTGGTTTTGCAGAAAGGTTTCTGCATCCTCACCTGAAACCCTGATTAATCCATAGCCAGACAGATCAGCAAGCATTGGCTCGTCAGCAGATGCCTTTTGAGAATGCAAAGAGTCATGCTGATTATTTTCAAGATTGACTCCTTGCGATTCTGCTTGCGCCTTGAGAAATTCCTCCCAGCCAGGATTCATTTATTTCTTCTCGGTTTTTTCTGCTGCCTTTTCTTTTTCTGCTGCTTTTTTATCAGCAGCAGGCTCTTCAGGAAGTGTGATTTTTACATCAGCCGTTTTCTTCAGCTCTTCCATGTAAGCCAGCATCTTTTTCTGGGCGATAACGCGCTTAAGCTGGGGCTTTAGTGACTCCATTGTTGGCAGCTTGGCATCGCGGCTGTCTTCAAGCTTGATAACATGATAACCAAACTGTGTTTTTACAGGCTTTTTGGAGATTTCACCCTTTTTCATTGATTTAACTGCATTCGCAAATGCAGGAACCATGGTTTGTGCCTTAAACCAGCCCAGTGAGCCACCGTTTGAGCCAGAAGGACCTTTTGATTTTTCTTTGGCGAGTTTTGCAAAATCGGCCCCCCCCTCAAGCTCCTTGATTACAGCCTTGGCTTCATCTTCGGTATTGAGCAGGATATGGCGGGCATTGTATTCTTTGGTTGCGAGCTTGGTGACACGCTCATCGTAGGCTTTTTTGATGTCTTCATCGCTGATTTTAAATGAATCAACCTTCTCTTTGGTCCAGGTTTTCAAAAGGACGTTACGGGTGAAGTCACTGATCGCTTTTTTAACATCAGGACGATCAATAATTTTTGCTTTTTTTGCCTCCTGGAGCGCAATTTCAGTTGCGATCAAATCATCAAGAGCAGCCTGTTTATTTGCCTTTCCTGATTTTTTCAGGATTTCCATATAGCCATCAAGCGTACTTTTCATAATTTTATCGCCATTGACCGTGGCAACGACCGTGTCTGCTGCGGGGGTGGTACCCGTCGCGTCAGCATAGCTGCTGGAGGCAGCAGTTAGCAAACCCAAGCTTAAAATTGATGTTGCTAAAATTGTTTTTTTATTAATTTTCATTGTATTTTCATCCTCGGTTTAAATATAACTTGAATTTGTGAAACTACGACAGTTTTACGGCTTCAGGTTCACAATAATAATCACACTTGCAGAATGTATCAAAAAACAAAATCAAGGTATACATTCCTCACATTACAATCCCTTAAGATAAGAACCTGTCTGGAAATAGTGAGCCTACTACGACTCATATTTCCAGACAGTTCTAAAACAACTACGGCAAAACTTTTTTAAAGGGTTTCACCGTAACCTTCCGGTAGACACCAGCTTTTACATAGGGGTCATCATTCGCCCAGTCTTTGGCGGCTTGTAATGACTCAAATTCAGCAATGATAAGACTGCCTGTAAAGCCGTTTGGTCCGGGGTCTTCGCTATCAATTGCAGGGTGTGGTCCACCCACTACCAGCCGCCCCTGGGCAAGCAGTTTTTGCGCGCGCTCGAGGTGCGCAGGTCGCGCCTTGAGGCGTTTTTCCAGACTGTTTTCAGCATCTTCAGAGATTATGGCATAAAGCATTAAATTTTTTCCTCACTTTCTTTCACTTCAGGAAGTGCATGTCTGGCGAGATAGATTCCCTGCAAAATCATAAACACAAAGGTCATACCCAGAACGCCAAAGAGCTTGAAATCTACCCAGGTTTTTTCGCTAAAGTGATAGGCAACGTAAATATTGACAACTCCGACAAGCAGAAAAAACAGACCCCAGCTAAAATTAACTTTTGCCCAGATATTTTTCGGAACATTGATCGCATGAGACATCATACGTTCTATCAGGGTTTTCTGTCCGACAAACTGGCTGAGAATAATTGCAGTGCCAAAAAACCAGTTAAAAATACTGACTTTCCACTTGATAAAAAGAGGGTCTTTAAACGCCAATGTGAGCGTACCAAACGCTAACAGGATACCCAGCGAGATCAGGTGCATCTTCTCCAGTTTTCCAAATCCCATAAAATGTATGATATTTTGAATAATGGTGGCAACAATCAGAACCAGCGTCGCAAAATAAATTGCATCTTTGGGTTCATTCGGGCTGATTTCTATAAAAGGCAGGCTGTTCGCCATATTTACAAACTGGGGAGGGAGATCACCAAAAAATTTGTAAACCAGAAAAAACAGCAGAACCGGGAAAAAATCCAGAAAAATTTTCATATTTAATATTATCTATTATCTTGGCAAACCTTGTGCGCGGTGTTGAGTACCCACTCAAAATCAATCTAACAATTCTAACAACTTATTAGCCCCAGTTTTCTGATCTTCTGCGTTATTGCTTTGGTCACATAGCCCACTATGCTCCCGTCGCAATGCCTTGAATATCAAAAAAATAAGAAACAAAATTTTTGTTAGATTAATTTTACTCAGGTACTTCTAACGAAAAAACAGCATTATTCCACATTTTCCTGAGGAACCTGCCTGAAAACAGAATAAGAACAGAAAGTGCAGCAAAAACCGGATTATGTCATGGGTTTTGTCGCAGTTTCCCTATTCTCGGGCAGCCTCCTGATGTAGAATGCCGGATTTTAACCTGTTAGCGGGCAGTTTAGTAGTTGTATGAGTCAATATTTTGAAATTCACACCGAAAATCCACAAAAACGCCTGATTCAACAGGCGGTTGATATTATTAACAGGGGTGGTGTCGTTGTTTATCCAACCGATTCCAGCTATGCGATTGGCTGTCATCTTGGTGACAAAAAAGCCATGGATAAAATTCGCGTCATTCGAAAACTGGATAAAAACCACAATTTTACTTTGGTTTGTCGTGATCTTTCCGAGATCTCAAAATACGCGATTGTGGATAATGTAAACTATCGTCTGATGAAAAATCTCACGCCTGGTCCGTATACATTTATTTTGCAAGCAACACGAGAAGTACCCAAGCGCCTGATGAATCCCAAAAGAAAAACAATTGGCATGCGGGTTCCTGATCACCCCGTCTGTGCCGCATTGCTGGAAGAGTTTGAGCAGCCACTGATGTCGAGCACGCTGATACTTCCGGGTGAAGATTTACCCATGACAGACCCCTATCAAATTCGTTTACAGCTTGAACACATGGTTGATTTGATTATTGATGGCGGTTATTGCGGGCATGAAGCAACAACGGTGGTTAATCTGGTGGATGGAGTACCCGAAGTGATGCGTCAGGGACTGGGGAATATGGACTGGCTTACCCAGCACTGAGACTTCAGCATTAAAAATACAAATACGAAACATAATCAAACATGGATATACAAAGCATAATTTACAATATTGCAGTGTGGGCGCTGCCGGTTTTATTTGCAGTCACCCTGCATGAAGTCGCGCACGGCTGGGTAGCAAACAAACTCGGGGATGGCACGGCAAAAATGTTGGGGCGCCTCACACCCAATCCGGTTAAGCATATTGACCCGGTTGGTACTATTCTGGTGCCGCTTGCCATGTTTTTACTACAAACCGGCTTTATTTTTGGCTGGGCAAAACCGGTACCCGTGAATACCCGAAACTTTAAAAATCCCCGCAGGGATATGGCACTCGTTGCAATTGCCGGACCGCTCTCGAATCTTGCCATGGCAGTCTTTTGGGTTTTTGTTTACAAGCTGGGGCACAGCCTCCTGGGTGATTCCAATATTGCACGCGGGGTTATGTCAATGGGACAGGCTGGCATTATCATCAATCTGATCCTGTTTGTCTTTAACCTGTTGCCGATTCCTCCGCTGGATGGGGGAAGAGTGCTATCAGGCTTTGTACCGCCCTCGGTCTCCGATCTGCTGGATAAAATTGAGCCTTATGGATTTTTTATCGTGGTCGGCTTGCTTTATCTCGGCGTGCTGAATACGATTATCAGCCCTGTGATTAACTTTTTTATGGCGGGCATTGGTTCGCTATTTTTCTGATACTTTGCAGATAGTACTCCAGCAATATTGTTGGAGTACTGACGCTTAAAAAAGTATCAAAAACAGGGGGGATGGGTAGCAGAGGACAGAGGACAGAGGACAGAAGACCACCGCTCCCGTGTTTTGCCCTCAATACAGGAATACAAGCTCCCAGAGTAAAGACCCGCAAAAACAGACAATTTCTTCAAAACTTAAAAATATAAATATCTATGGCTACAACAATTCCACAAAATCAGCGTGTCGTTTCAGGCATGCGTCCTACGGGAAAACTTCATCTGGGGCACTATCATGGTGTGCTTAAAAACTGGGTAGAAATGCAACTGAATTATGAGTGCTTCTTCTTTGTCGCAGACTGGCACGCACTCACCACGCACTATGAAGACCCGAGCGACACCGGAAAACACGTTGAAGATATGGTCATAGACTGGCTGGCAGCGGGCATCAGCCCCAGCTCGGCGACGGTTTTCCTGCAATCACAAGTGCCAGAACATGCCGAATTACATCTTTTATTGTCGATGATTACCCCGCTAAGCTGGCTGGAACGAGTGCCAACTTACAAGGATCAACAGGAAAAATTGCGCGAGAAAGACCTCGCAACCTATGGTTTTCTTGGTTATCCACTCCTGCAATCAGCCGACATCCTGCTTTACAAGGCAGATATGGTGCCCGTGGGTGAAGACCAGGTCGCGCATATCGAACTGACACGCGAAGTGGCGCGACGTTTTAACCATATCTATGGCAGGGAAGCCGATTTTGAAGAACGCGCAGAAGCTGCGATTCGCAAAATAGGCAAGAAAAACGGCAGGCTCTACCGTGATCTTCGCAAACGCTATCAGGAAAAGGGCGACGATGAGGCACTCAAGATAGGACAGGCACTGCTGGAATCACAGCAAAATATTTCGCTGGGAGATCGTGAACGCTTGCTGGGTTATCTGGAAGGCATGGGCAAGATTATTCTGCCAGAGCCGGAAGCAAAACTCACCAAAGCATCAAAAATGCCCGGACTGGATGGTCAGAAAATGTCTAAATCCTACGGCAATACGATCACGCTCAGGGAAGATCCGGATTCCGTAGACAAAAAAATTCGCACCATGCCAACCGATCCTGCGCGTGTCCGTTTAACTGATCCGGGTGATCCAGACAAATGCCCCGTGTTTGAACTGCACAAGGTTTACTCTGATGATAAAACATTGCAGTGGGTCAATGAAGGTTGCCGCGCCGCGTCCTTTGGTT
>JALVDQ010000027.1 GCA_027008885.1 Thiotrichaceae bacterium
AACAACGCAACAGGCAACGATAAAAACAAACTGGAGTTAAGCATAATAAATCGTGAGAAAAACTGACTCACCCAATCCACCAGAAACTCATGGCAAAACCATGACACCTGGTTCACTGCCATCATCTATGCAATTCACTGCTGATGGCAAGCTTAAACATTTCCTCACGATTGAGGGTATCCCGCCGTTATTACTCGAAGAAATTCTGGATCGCAGTCAGCAATTTGTCTCACTGCCCGACAAGGCTCAGGTGCAAGCCCCGCTGTTACGGGGCAAAACAGTGATGAACCTGTTTTTTGAAAATTCAACCCGCACCCGCACCACCTTTGAACTGGCGGCCAAGCGCCTCTCGGCTGATCTGGTGAATATGGATATTCGCACCTCTTCCACCACCAAGGGAGAAAGCCTGCTGGACACCATCCGCAATCTGGAAGCCATGGGCTGTGACATGTTTGTAGTGCGTCACTCCAGCAGTGGAGCTGCAAATTTTATAGCGCGCTATTGCGCTCCGCACATTAGCGTATTGAATGCAGGTGATGGTCGCCACGCGCATCCCACACAGGCAATTCTGGATATGCTGACAATTCGCCAGTACAAGGGTGAGTTTACGCCATTGCGTGTCGCCATTGTTGGTGACATCAAGCACTCACGGGTTGCGCGTTCACAAATTCACGCATTAACAACACTCTGCACCGGAGAAGTCCGCCTGATTGCGCCAAAAACACTGATTCCCCAGGGCATTGAAAAAATGGGGGTGACGGTCTACAACGAAATTGAAAAAGGCATTAAAGATGTTGATGTCGTGATTATGCTGCGTCTGCAACATGAACGCATGAAAACCGCGCTGCTGCCTTCGGTGCGAGAGTATTATGCACGTTATGGGCTCACCGAAGAGCGTTTGCAACTCGCCAAGGCAGATGCCATTGTCATGCACCCCGGACCTGTCAACCGTGGCGTTGAAATTGACTCACGGGTTGCCGATGGTTCGCAATCGGTGATATTGCAGCAGGTCACCAACGGTATTGCCGTGCGTATGGCGATCATGTCAATGGTGATGGGATCAAGGTAGGCGTATGACAAACTCATCCTCAAATTCATCCGCAAACACATCGACATTGATCCAGAATGGACGACTGATCGACCCTCAGAGTGGCGTGGATAAAATCACTCCTATTGCGATTCAAAATGGGAAAATAGTGGCGCTTGGCGATGCTATTCCCGACGATTTTCAGGCAGACTCAATACTTGATGCCGAAGGTCTATGGGTACTGCCCGGCATTATTGACCTTAGCGCCTACCTGCGTGAACCCGGACTGGAAAATAAAACCCGCATTCCACATGAAACCTACGCGGCGGTGAGTGCCGGTATTACGCGCATTTGCTGTATGCCGGAAACAGCCTCACCGATTGACAGTGGCGCAGTCGTCAAACTGATTCGCGGCAAGGTCAAGCAGGCGGGCTTTGCCCAGGTCAGCATGATAGGCGCGATGACGCAAAAACTGGCAGGTGAGCAGCTCAGCCCCATGGGTAGCCTTAAATACGTTGGCTGCGTTGGTGTCACGCAGGGCTGGAATCCAATCAAGGATCTTGCCACACTGCGCAAATGCATGGAATATGCAAGCACCTATGAGCTGCCCCTGTTTCTGCATCCACTGGAGCATTCACTGATGGAAACAGGCGGTATACATGAGGGCGCGCTGGCAACCCGTCTGGGCTTGCCCCCTGTTCCGGTTGCGGCGGAAACAGCAGCAATGGCACAAATTATTTCACTGGTGGAAGAAACACACACGCCAGTGCATTTTTGTCGTTTGTCCACCGCAAAAAGTATTCACCTGTTAAAACAGGCAAAACAGGATGGCTTGCCAATTACGGCAGACGTGGCAATACACCAGTTATTTCTCAGCGAAATGGATCTCTGCGACTATAATCCGCTATGCCATACGGTACCGCCATTGCGTTCCGAGCGGGATCGTGATGTCTTGCGTCAGGCACTTGCAGATGGTCTGCTTGATGCCATCTGCTCTGATCATCAACCGCATGAAATTGATGCCAAACTTGCGCCATTTGAAGAAACCAGCCCGGGAATTTCCGGTTTTGAGACGCTTTTGCCACTAAGTTTGCGACTGGTTGAAGAAAACGTTATCGACCTGAATCAGGCACTCGCCTATCTCACCTGCCAGCCAGCCCGACTGATCGGTTCCAGCGAGGGTACGCTTCAGGAAGGCGCAGTAGCGAATTTAAGCCTGTTTGATCCAGATATATTCTGGCAACTGGATGCAGAAAAACTTCTGAGTAACGGTAAAAACACACCCTTCTCAGGATGGAGTTTTAACGGCAAAACAGTGCAGACTCTTATCAAGGGAAAAACCGTATACACAGCATGAAACACACTCGCAAACCATTAATCATCACGCTATTTAGTGCCCTGTTTGCCACCTTGCTTGTAGCCTGTAGCAGTAGCACACTTAAAAGGGATGAGTACGTCATTTTCTTTCCGGATTCGGCAAGTTTAAGTGCTGACGGAAACTGGAAACTGCCTGTGCATAACTGGGTTTTTGAAAAGGAAGAAGGGCATCTGAGCCGCAAATTCACACAAAAAGCATTTGAAGAAGTGCTGGAAGGACTCGGTGTTTCAGAAAAACAGGCAAGCTCACCCCGTACCCGCCAGCGCCTCATGTGGTTTCTGGTTGACAATCAGCGTGGCAAGCAACTCGCGGTAGAACTGCATGGCAAAATAGAGAAGCTTAATAAAACCGCCCCCAACGGACATGCCTACACCACCCTGGAGTTACCGGCAAAAAGTATTAAAAAAAGGGGGGGATGGGTAGCACTAAAAGTACAGGACAAATACCAGCGTGATTTTTCAGGCGAAGTGCAGCTAATACCAGAGCAGGGCGTTTCGGTGATTTCAGATATTGATGACACCATCAAAATCAGCGAAGTGCTGGATAAAAAGGCATTAGTCAGAAATATCTTTGCCAAACCTTATCTTGCCACCCCAGGCTTCCCTGAATACTATAAAAAACTGCAACAGCAGGGAGCCTATTTTCATTATGTATCGGCTTCCCCGTGGCAACTGTATCCCAGTCTAAAGCCCTTTATGCTGGCAAACTACCCCAAAGGCACTATCTCACTGCGTAACTTTCGCATTAAAGATTCCAGCCTGATGCGGTTTTTGCAATCATCCCAAAAATACAAGCTAGACACCATCAGCAAAATCATAAAACGCTACCCCAAACACCAGTTTATTTTGATTGGAGATAGCGGCGAGCATGATCCTGAAGTGTATGCCGAAATTTACAGCAAATACCCGGAAAATATAAAGTCCATTCAAATACGAGTCGTGGAGGGTTCAAACATGGCAAATGAGCGCTTTAACAAACTCTTTCTCAAAGCACCAAAAACGCTTTGGAAAATATACTCCGTGCCAGGTCAATAACAATGCAGTGGCTCTGGATAAGCATTTTCTTCGGCGTACTCGTCTGGTCAGGAATCAATCCGCACGATACCTTTACCTGGTTTCTGGAAGTCGTACCCGCCCTGCTGGGCATTGTAGCCCTGGCAATTACTCGCAAAAGCTTCCCCCTGACACCGCTGGTGTATACACTGATCCTGATACACAGCATAATTCTAATGGTCGGTGGGCACTACACCTACGCCGAAGTCCCGCTATTTGACTGGATCAGGGAGATACTGCACCAGGACAGAAACAACTACGACAAACTCGGTCATTTCGCGCAGGGCTTTGTACCCGTTATGATCGCGCGTGAAATACTCGCAAGAAAAAATATTGTCAATGGCAAACGCTGGCTGGCTTTTCTCAGCATCTGTTTTGCCCTCGCACTCAGCGCCCTCTATGAACTCATCGAATGGTGGGTCGCCCTGACAACAGGTGACGACGCCGAAGCCTTTTTAGGCACACAGGGATACGTCTGGGACACCCAATCCGACATGGCACTGGCACTACTGGGAGCAATTGTGGCTATTGTAATACTAAGCCGCTGGCATGACAGGCAGATAGAGCTTTTGAGTCAGGAGCCTGCGAATTACAACAATAAAAGTAAAAAAGAAAAACCCGCATGAGTGATCTAATCTTATATACGACCGAAGATGGCAAAACACAGCTCAACCTACGCGTCGAAGGGCAAACCGTATGGCTCACCCAAGTGGAAATTGCTGAACTGTTTCAGACTACACCTGAGAACATCACCATACATTTGAAGAATATTTTTGAAGAAGGGGAACTTGATCAAATTTCAACTACTAAGGATTACTTAGTAGTTCGCAAGGAAGGCAAGCGGCAGGTAAAACGTAGGATAAAACACTATAACCTTGATGCTATCCTCGCCATTGGCTATCGCATTCGCTCACCACGCGGTATCCAGTTCCGCCAATGGGCAAGCAGCACGCTAAAAGAGTATCTAGTCAAGGGTTTTGTCATGGATGATGAACGCCTTAAAGACCCGCAAGGCTGGGATTATTTCGATGAATTGCTGGAACGCATTCGGGAAATCCGGGCATCAGAAAAACGTTTCTACCAAAAAGTGCGTGATCTGTTTGCCCTGAGTTCAGATTATCAAGTCAGAGAACGTGAAACCCGGCTTTTCTTCGCTCAAGCACAAAATAAACTGCTCTACGCTGCCACAGGATATACCGCAGCGGAACTGATCGTTAAGCGGTCAGACCCGGAAAAACCCAATATGGCATTGACCGCATGGAAAGGCTCACGGGTTCGCAAACAGGATGTCATTATCGCCAAGAATTACCTCACAAAAGATGAAATCGACACCCTCAATCGGCTGGTGGTTATTTTTCTTGAACAGGCTGAATTGCGAGTCAAACAACAAAATGAACTAACTCTTGAATTTTGGCAAAAGAATATCGACCGTATGCTGGAATTTAATGATCAAGCCGTTTTAAAAGGAGCAGGCTCAGTCAGCCATGAGAATATGAAACGCATCGCCAATGAACGCTATGCTGATTTTGAGCAAAAACGCCGACAACAAGAAGCAATAGAAGCAGATGCTCAGGATATTCGTGAACTGGAAGAGCTTGAGAAAAAACTAAAAAATAAAGCAACTACTCGGGGATGGGTATTTATCAATGTATACCCATCCCCCCTGTTTTTTGCATATTTTTACAGCCTGTACTTTCATCTCAATCTATTGCGCTGTCTCTAAAGTCTCTAAAGCTCTCCGGCAAAATATTTTTCCAGAAAGGTATCAAAGTCCAGCTTGTCCTGTGCTTCTATCTGGCTTTGTTGTTGTAGTGATGTCTCTGCCATTTTTTCCATT
>JALVDQ010000028.1 GCA_027008885.1 Thiotrichaceae bacterium
TATGGTAATCAAGGTGTTGATTATTTTCCAAATGATACAAGCACATCCTTTAAGTATCTAATGCCTTAGGAGCCTGTCTGAAAATATATCAAAAAAGGGGGGGATGGGTGTATCAGAAGACAGAGGACAGTGTAGGGTCGGTGAAGTTTTACGCAACCGACCAGATTTAAACCTCGGTTATGGTTGGTTTCGCAAAGCTACACCAACCCTACGCAATATGCAAAATATATAAAAACAGGGGGGATGGGTATGATTGTTTTCTTTTTCGTATTGTTCTCACGCTCTGCGTCGAGCATAAGGAAGTCAACGCAGAGCGTGGAACGATACAGAACTGATGCGGCTTTTTTTCTGGTGCCATTCATCAGCCACTGTAAAGAATTTCATCCGCAAACAGGCTTTCAATGCTCTCACGTTTGCGAATCAGGGCGCTACTGTCATTATCAACAAGCACTTCAGCAGCGCGTGGGCGCGTATTGTAGTTTGAAGCCATGGTAAAGCCATAGGCTCCCGCAGAGCGAATCGCCAGTAAGTCTCCCTGTTGCAGGGAAAGCTCGCGGTCTTTGCCCAGAAAATCACCCGATTCACAGATCGGACCCACAATATCATAGTGCTGCGTATCCCCCTTTTTTGCCCTGTCAAGCGGAATAATCTCCTGCCAGGACTGATACAATGAAGGACGAATCAAGTCATTCATGGCAGCATCCACAATCGCAAAATTCTTTTCCTCGCTGTGTTTCAAATACTCGACCGTAGTAAGCAAAACAGCAGTATTTGCGGCTATCGCACGACCTGGCTCAATAATGATTTGATACTCCCTGAGCCTCTCATTAGTAAACAGATGTTTGGTATAATCCGATGGCAATGGCGGATTCTCATCCTTGTAACGCACTCCAAGCCCGCCACCCAGATCCAGATGCTGAATAGCGATATTTTTTTCTTTAAGTCTGTCAGCCAGATCAAGCAGGCGTTCCAGTGCATCCATAAAAGGGGCAACTTCGGTGAGCTGCGAACCAATATGACAATCAATACCGATAATCTGAATATGCGACATTTCAGCGGCTTGCTGGTAAACATCCTCGGCAATATTAATATCAATACCAAATTTATTTTCTTTCAGTCCGGTTGAAATATAGGGATGCGTGCCGGCATCCACATCAGGGTTTACCCGAATTGAAATATTGGCGATTTTATCCATTGAGGCTGCCACCTGCTGCAAGCGTTCCAGTTCAGCAGTCGATTCAATATTAAAACAGTGAATCCCCACCTCAAGGGCGCGCTGCATCTCGTCAAGACGCTTGCCGACACCAGAGAAAACGACTTTTTTGGGATCGCCCCCTGCTTTTAATACACGCTCCAGCTCACCAACAGACACGATATCAAAGCCGGAACCCAGACGTGCCAGCAAATTCAGAATAGCAATATTTGAATTTGCCTTTACCGAGTAACAAATTAAATGCGGCTGATCTGCAAAAGCATCATTAAAAGCATGCCAGTGACGCTCCAGAGTTGCGCGTGAATACACATAGCAAGGTGTTCCATACTCGCTCGCAATTTTTTCCAGTGGTACATTTTCAGCAAAAAGCTGATCATTTTTATAGTCAAAATAATCCATTATTAGCCCTTTTGTTTGTTTTTTAGTAGTGGATTAAACCTGTGTTTTGTAGGTCGGGTTTAACCTGCTACCGTTAAGTCTTATCTGATTTTTTTGCCGCAGCGGAATGATCTGGCAGGTACAAATCCCCCTTATTACCACAACCCGACAACATGGACGAAATACTAACAACAAATAAAAAGATAAGCATTGCAGCGTACAGCCAGTTGACCCAGCAAATATTTTTAAACATGACTTAACTCAAGCAGAAAAATCCCGAGTATACAATAACGCTACGCAATGACCTACCTGGATAAATGATAAATACCCATCCCCCCCTTTTTTTATATATTTTGCATATTGCGTAGGGTTGGTGTAGCTTTGCGAAACCAACCATAACCGAGGTTTAAATCTGGTCGGTTGCGTAAACTTCACCGACCCTACGCTACTGTTGACTTATCCAACATAGTGCCGCGATTTTGTCGGATTACGCCTGGGTTAATCCCTACAAACACAGGTTTAACCCAGCACTGATGAAATAATAAATTAACACGACACCCAGAAAAAAGCCGCATCAGTTGATGCGGCTTTTTATTCACTACCAATAACTTGCTGTTACAGTAGTGGAATCATTAACAATGCCACGATATTGATAATCTTGATCAATGGGTTGATAGCAGGACCCGCTGTATCTTTGTACGGATCTCCTACTGTATCACCAGTAACCGCTGCTTTATGCGACTCGGAGCCTTTTCCGCCAAAGTTGCCATCTTCGATATATTTCTTGGCGTTATCCCATGCACCACCACCGGTAGTCATTGAAATAGCAACAAACAGACCAGTGATAATAGTTCCCAGAAGTAATCCGCCAAGAGCTTGTGCGCCCAAAGCCAGACCAACAATGATTGGAATCAGAATTGGCAGCAATGAAGGAATCACCATTTCTTTTATTGCTGATTTGGTCAGCAGGTCAACCGCACGCGAATAATCAGGCTTCTGCGTGTAATCCATAATGCCAGGCTTTTCCTTGAACTGGCGACGCACTTCAACAACCACCGCGCCCGCAGCACGACCAACAGCTTCCATCGCCATTGCGCCGAAAAGATAAGGAATCATGCCGCCAATAAACAGACCGATAATAACCATGTGATTAGATAGATCAAAGCTTAAATTGGACAGACTTTCAAGACCGGTTGCATTCAGACCGTGCGTAAAGTCAGCAAACAGTACCAATGCAGCAAGAGCAGCCGAGCCAATGGCATAACCTTTTGTTACGGCTTTGGTGGTGTTACCAACAGCATCCAGGGCATCGGTAATTTCCCTGATTTCAGGAGGAAGCTCGGACATTTCCGCAATACCGCCGGCATTATCAGTGATTGGACCAAATGCGTCCATTGCAACGATAATTCCTGTCATTGAGAGCATTGAAGTTGCTGCGATTGCGACCCCATACAAGCCCGCCAGAGCGTGTGAAGCCCAGATACCGAAACAGATAATTAATAATGGAGCGGCAGTAGAGCGCATGGAAAGCGCCAGACCGGCGATTACGTTAGTACCATGACCTGTGGTAGAAGCTTTCGCAAGGTTTATAACCGGCTTGAAAGAGGTTGAAGTGTAGTAATCTGTAACAACAACCAGCAGTGCAGTAACAATAAGACCAATCAGGGTACTCATATAAATTGAGCTGGCAGTTGAAGATACGCCTTCAGTCGCAGGCAAGTCGCCCATCATCATGTAGGTAACCGGAATAAAGGCAATAGCGGCAAGACCGGCAGAAACAATCAGTCCCTTGTAAAGACCTTTCATAACATTTTTATCATCGCCAACCTTGACAAAGAAAGTGCCGGCAATAGAAGCCAGTATTGAAACCGCACCAAGCACCAATGGGTAGATCAGGGCAGCACTGTTGGCACCAAATGTTAATGCGCCAAGCATCATGGTCGCAACGATAGTGACCGCATAAGTTTCAAACAGGTCGGCAGCCATACCTGCACAGTCACCTACGTTATCACCTACGTTGTCGGCAATTGTTGCCGGGTTACGTGGATCATCTTCAGGGATTCCAGCTTCAACCTTACCAACCAGGTCAGCACCCACGTCAGCACCTTTGGTGAAAATACCACCGCCAAGACGCGCAAAGATGGAGATCAGAGAGCCACCAAACGCCAGACCAACCAGGGGCGCAAGATTTAACTGCTCATTTGCATCGGTTGCGGCTCCAACAATGAAGAGGAAGAAAGCAACGCCAAACAACCCCAGTCCAACAACCAGCAAGCCGGTGATTGCACCGCCGCGAAAAGCCACTTGCATTGCTGTATTAAGCCCGTCTTTAGCAGCCTCTGCAGTACGCACATTTGCTCTCACTGAAACATACATACCAATGAAGCCTGCCAGTGCGGATAAAACTGCACCGATAATAAAGCCAAAGGCTGTCATGCCACCCAGAAAAATAGCAATCAATATAGCCATGGCAATACCAACGTAACCGATGGTTCTGTATTGTCTGTTGAAGTATGCTGATGCACCTTCCTGGATAGCTGCTGCTATCTTTACCATTTTTTCATTACCATCGGGTTTGTCTAGCACCCATTTGATCGAGTAATAACCATAAGCGAGTGCTGCAAACGAGCATATAATCGCAAAAAAAAGTCCTGCTGGCATAATATCTTTCTCCTTAATGTTAGTAGTTATCTATCTTTATCTTACCTTATCTGAAGCCGCGAGAAACGCCTCATTTTCACATACTCTCACGATTCAGACAGTATAATTGACAAAGCACAAAAATTTAGAGCGTACACTCTGTAACATTTCCAGGCAAACGACAAGAAAATAATTACTCAAATTTGATCTATGAGGAATCAATGATATAGATCAAGAATGCTTTCAGAAATCCGGCAATATAGCAAATAATGATGTATATCACCTACTTAAACCAAATAATATTGTCAATCGCACGGTATTCTCCTGAAAAATACCAGTTTTTTTCAGTGTTATCGTGTAAATAATCTCTATTTTGTATAGAATCAAGCCGAGTCCCGATGGTTTTCGGGGAACCGCTAATATTATGGAGGAAAGAAATGTCAGAATTATTTACAGCTGAATGGATGAACGCCTTAAAAGATGAATGGAATAATGAGCCAGATGTAAAGGATAAATTAGCCGAGATTGGTTTTAATTCGGTAATCACCTGCGGTTACAAGGATGAAGAAGATCCTCGCGGAGTTTTTATTGTGGAAAACGGGGAGTGCGTTCGTGCAGGAGACTGGGATGGAGAAACACCTGACTGGGACATGCGTGCCGCACCCAAGGACTGGAAAAAATGGGTAACAAAGGGAATCGGTATGGCAGGGCTTGGGATGGCTTATGCCAGTGGCAAGCTCAAGTTTAAATCAGGTGATTATGGCGCCATGATGAAGAACCCCAAAATGGCAGGTCCCTTTGTAAAAAGTTTTGGACTGATGAAAAATATTGATACTACCTGGTAGACTATATACATGGCAGAGCAGAGATTGCATGTTTCGGTAGTGGCTTTTCGATCTGCAATATACTGTTTACTGCCAAGTAAATAAGCACCCGCAAAGGTGCTTATTTGCTATTCATAATTTACTCTTCACGCTCAGAATGTCCCATTGAAAGCGCATTGTTTTGCAAACCGCTTGCGTT
>JALVDQ010000029.1 GCA_027008885.1 Thiotrichaceae bacterium
AACGGAAGGCTCGCTACCACATACCACCGAATCGAGTTCGTCATCCTGCGGACTGATCTTTCGCTTCCAGTTACTCTCCACCCTGCCTCGCGGCAACGCAGTTACTTTCAGCTACAGGGCTATGGCTTTCCCTGACATGGACTTTCACCATGCTAATTAAACGCCTTCGAGGGCGTACCGTTAAATAGAACGACTATTCGCCTCTCTTGATAAACTCACCTTATAATAATTCTGAAATTTTCGTTTCAATCCCAGTTCTCAGACAGACTCCTGGGTGATAATCAAACAGTCGCTGAGTTCTTTTTTCTTTTTATAGAAAAACCCAGGCTTTCGACTATTTCGAGCACAAGACTCCTTACATTCTTGTAATAAGTGTCGTACCTGTCTGAAAGTGTAAAAAACTCAATAGAATCATCCGTAGCATTTGAAAGCTTTGGCGTCGGGGGAAGAACGCTATCAAATATTTTACAGCCTCTAATATTCGCAAATTGCACAAGCTCATCTTTATGAAGCCTGTACTGCTTTGTTCTTTTATCGGCTTTATTTAATACAAAGCCCAGCAGTTTAAATTGATTATCCTCTCCTCTCCATTCTTTTATGCTGTCGAGAATTTTCAATGTCAGAGGAATGGCATTGATATTGATTCTGTTTAATTCTGTTGGAATAATGAAAAAATCAACAAGAAATGCCCCAACAAGTGAATACCCGTTTCTTTTTGACAGATTCCCGGGCAAATCTACAAAAACAAAATCATATTTTCCTGATAATTGATCCTTCATCCACTTCGATATTAAGAGTGAGTCGTCCAAACTGGAACTCTCTTCAAATTCTGTTACTAATTCCGAAGAAGAGCTTATTACATCAAGGTTGCCAAGTTTTACCTTTCTAGTTCCTGGCTTCTCCTTTTTTTCTCGCGTAAATATATAATCTTCCAATTTAATACATTTTGACCCCTTGATTTTTTCTAAAAGTGCATGGGGCAATGTTCGCTGTTTACTCCGAATATTTGATATTTTATTTATTCCCAGAATGGCATTAGAGCAGGATGCCTGGGGATCAAAATCAATCACTAATACCCTGGATTTTTTTTGATTAATGGTTATTGATGACAGAAAGTCAGATATAAATAGCGACAGCGTGGTTTTTCCAACACCTCCTTTATTATTGTAGATACCAATAAATTTAGTCATATTATTATTCTCTTGCTTGTTTTTTTCATTATAAATAAGAATTACGGTAAATCTTGGAACCTGTCTGGAAATATGAGTCGTAGCGAGGGAAAGTTGATTTGAGCCAGATTTTTTATCAATTTGAGGCGAATAGTTGTTCTATTTAACGAAAATTGAGGAAAAATCTAGCCAAATTCAGCTTTTCCGCCGTAGGCTTACTATTTCAGGCAGGTTCTTAAATATAATGATTACATTTCCTGTTTATATCAACACAATTCAGATAAGCGAAATAATTAGACAACACAGGCAAAAATATATAAAAAACAGGGGGGATGGGTAATAATGTTCAGCCGTTTGGCGTTTACGCTGGGTGTTGTTAACAATTTGTTCCAGAGCTTGCTGCTGATAGATACTTAAATTAAGGTATAATGGGTTTCCCCTGTTTCAGGAGTACCCAAAATGCCTTTATTAAAACAAGCATATTCTTTTATTGCGCTAATCTGTTTTTTCCTTTGGAGTAATTGTTATTCTGCCAATGCCGGATTGCCGGTTTCATGGGAAACAATCGGTCCTGGCGGTGGTGGCTGGCTTCCTGCTATCACGGTTGTTGATGATTCTGAAAGTACGGTTTATGTGGCTTGTGATGTTGGTGGTATTTATAAAAGCAATGATCATGGTAAATCATGGAAAATAAAAAATATAGGGTTATTCAACTATTATGTCCATGATATTGCCTATGATCCATCGCAACCAAAAACTCTTTATGCGGCTACCCGAGGAGGTGTTTACAAGTCGATAAATGGTGGTGATAGCTGGTCAATTAAACGTGCGGGTTTTCCTCCTGAAAGTGAATATAATTTTAGCGCGCCAATCAGTGATATTGTAGTTGATCCGGATCATCCAAATATTATTTATGCTGGTGTCGGCGTGCCAAGATCAGGCTATGAGCTTGATGGCTTTCATTGGCAAACTGCCGGCATAAAGGGAGCTATCTATAAAAGCAGTGATTATGGCGAACACTGGAGATTGATTCGTAATACCGGGATTGATCCTGATGCGATGATTTACTCTCTTGCGATTGATCCAAATGATACTAATGTTCTTTATGCTGCAACCAGCAAGGGGGTATATAAAAGTCAAACAGCGGGTACCACATGGGTTTCTAAAAGTTCTGGTCTACCGCATTCGCTTGCTATGACATTGGTTATCAATCCTGACAATTCCAGTACGCTTTATGTCACTATGTGGGCAACCCCGGATAGCTTCAGCTGGCAAGGTGGCGTTTATAAAAGTATAAACGGTGGAGATGACTGGGTTGCGATAAATAATGGTCTGCAAAAAGTGATGGGCAAGGAAGAAGGATTAACCAGTAATTATCCTCAACTTGTGATTGACAAGAATAATCCTGAAATTTTGTATCTGGGTAGCACTCCCTGGACTCCTACACCTGGAGTTTATAAAACAGTAAATGGTGGAGATAGTTGGGAGTGGGTAACTAAAGCAGACCCCGATGAAGCAGACAAAAATGTAGATGTTGGATGGATTACCGAACACAGCGTTTCTGTAAAAAGCCTGGCGATAGATCCGAATGATTCTGATCGCTTGTATTTTGGTACTTCAACTCACCTGATTACTAGCGAAGATGCAGGAGTTACCTGGAGGCAAATCTATAGCGAAGCAAAAGGAAGCGGTTACTGGAAAGGTAATGGTCTGGAAACTACCGTGGTTGCGGCTATTGCGGTTGATCCCACAAATTCAAATAATCTTTATGCCGGTTATTGGGATATGGGTTTCCTAAAAAGCAATGATGGCGGTGTGTCTTTTAAAAGAACCTTCAAGGGCATGAAATATGATTCAAATACGTTTGCAATTATTGTCGATCCTGACGAGCCTTCCATTATTTATGCAGCAAGTGGGTGGTGGGAAGAAAATAAAGGAGCCATTTATCGAAGTAATGATTATGGCGAAAGCTGGAAACAACTGGGTAGTGACTTGCCTGACGCTCAAATCTGGTCTTTTGCCCTGGATAAAAGCAGCCCGCTCCATGCCAGAACACTATATGCTGCAAGCTATGGAAATGGTATTTATAAAACCACAGATGGCGGCAAACACTGGACTCAAATAAATAAAGGTTTGGGGGTGAATGGCAATTTACAGGTAAGAAAAATTGTCATTGACCCAAATGATGCGAACATTTTATACGCAGGAATTGAAGCAAAACAAATAGAAGAAGGTAATTCGAATAGCACCATTCAGGGAGGCTTGTTCAAATCAACAGATGCAGGAAAACATTGGCATCGTATTGATAATCCATCACAAATTACTGTCTGGGATATTCTCGTTGATCCTGAAAATTCGCAAATCATCTATACCGCAGTTAAAAGTGACTATGATCACAGTAAAGAGGAAACTTATGCGGGAGGGGTTTACAAAAGCGTCGATGCTGGAGAGACATGGAAGAGGGAAAATACTGGTTTTGGTGATCAAAATAATCTCAATATTACTTCAATTGCAATCAGTCCAGGCGACAGTGCGATATTATATGCGGTCACCACAGATGATCCTTTTCATGACCGAAGTAGTGGAAGAGGAATTTTTAGAAGTGTCAATGGAGGAAAAAACTGGATACCTGTAAGCAGTCAATCCAATGTACTCTATTATGAAAGCATCACTATTGACCCTTCCCGCCCGTCTGTTCTGTATGCTGGCAGCTCTGGCAACGGTATCTTAAAAGGAGTTGTCAGCCAGCCTCCCGCATCACTCCCAATAAGCCTGACAAGCATACTGATGCTTATAGTATTACTATTTTCCTTGAGCAGAATAAGGTTTAGAGACACTGTGCAATAAAAATCCTAAAAAACAGGGGGGATGGGTGTTGTCAAAGACAGAGGACAGAGGACACTACCGTAGCCCGTATGAAGCCTGCGGAATGCGGGAAAACAAGGCATATAGTCAGCCTGTATTGAGTATATTAACCGCAGGAGTTTTTATAAAATAAGGGTTTTAAACGAAGAAGGTGTAAGCAAGAAGTTGCATATCGTGTTGGTTTTCCTTCTTTACAATCTCTGCGAATCCCTCTGTGTTTCTCTGCGTAACACTCGTCTTTTAGCATTTTACAGAGGGGATGCTTTTTAACAGACAAAATCAGGCAAATTAGAACTCTGAAACTTGGGCTATAACAATTAAATAGATAAAACAATTTAATGGCAAACACCTTTTATTGATACTTTTATACCGTTTGTCGGGGTGGTTATAAATTTTTCTTTTTGCTTCGAGCTAGGAGGAGGATAATTAGACTGTGAAAGAAGAGATGCACAGCAATAATTCAAGTAAAAAATAATGTCTTTTTAAGACAAAGGAGTATTGAAATGATGCACGGAAGCAAGATTTTCAAGAAAGTTACAGAAGTTGTTCTCTTTATTTTTATGATTATTTACGCTCATGCCGGAATAGCAGCGGGCGCAGGTGAATATCTTAACGACGTTAAGATACACAAGAATAATGCCGATAAATACGTTATTTTCTATCCCGATGGGCATTTCAGAGATGCTCCCATAGTTTTGTTTATGAGTGGTGCGGGCGCATCTACCGCTGATAATGTCAGCAGCAAATATAATGGTCTTCTACGATACATTGCCTCACAGGGCTATTATGTTATTGCTGCAGCCTATCAAGGTGACTATTACGCAAATCTGTCTATAAACTCTTTTGAAAAGGCTTTAGTTGCCTCTCGGAGATACCATCCAGAGCTGGATTTTTCCAGGCTTGGTGTAATGGGGCATTCAGTCGGTGGAGGACAAGCCTTTCCTGTCTTAAAGCATTTTCTCGACTCTAATCAAGAGTATGGAAAAAAAGCCAGCTTTGTTATGTCTATTGATGGCTGGTTTCCCTTCGGAATGAAAGAAAATGATTTAAGGAGCTTGCATACAACGGCTTCTATTATTCAATTTGGAGGACTCATTGGAACGGGTACTGACCCTAAAATACACATTACTACAATGAATTTGCTACCTCAGTCGAATAAGAAGTCCTATCATGTATTAGGAGAAGCTACGAATCATAGTTATCTTACGGGTGATCTGGATAGCATCCTGAACAAGCAAGATCTGTTAGAGCCTATTCAGTCATTGTTGGATTATACATTTGCAGGAGGTAATGATGATTTTCTTGTTGGTTATACTGACACCGTAGCCGATGTTTTAAATGCCATAGAAAACCATGACTACTGGGATGATTGCTCGGGTGGTGGCTATGGCGCCGAGGCAACACTTAATGAATATCATAATGATATTGCTTATTGTGATCCTGAATCCTATGCCAATCCAGACCCAACTTTAGCGATTTTGTCATCCAGTGTTGAAGTTATTAATGACAATAGCGTTTATATTCATTTTAACCTGAATGAAAAGGCACAGGCTCGTGTTGAGTATGGTGAAACTGCTAACTATGGTCACTTTACAACGAAAGAAACCAGTTTTAATTATGCCTCTCACCGTCAGCGAATCCGTGGTCTGGATGCTGATACTCTCTATCATTACCGTGTTCATGCCTATGATAGAAATGGCATAGAAGTTATTTCTGATGATAAAACATTCATCATTAGGCCTCAGCCAACACTTGTGATCAAATCCTCATCGGTAGAGCCAATCAGCGATTCTAGCGTTTATATTCATTTTAACCTGAATGAAAAGGCACAGGCTCGTGTTGAGTATGGTGAAACCGCTAACTATGGTCACTTTACAACGAAAGAGACCAGTTTTAATTATGCTTCTCACCGTCAGCGAATCCGCGGTCTGGATGCTGATACTCTCTATCATTACCGTGTTCATGCCTATGATAGAAATGGCGTAGAAGTTATTTCAGATGACAAGACTTTTAGAATTAGGCCGCAGTCAACTCTGGCAATAAAGTCGTCAGCCGTAGAGACGATTAATTCTTCAAGTGTGTATGTTTTCTTCAATTTGAATGAAAAGGCACAGGCTCGCGTTGAGTATGGTGAAACAACTGACTATGGTCACTTTACAACGAAAGAGACCAGCTTTAATTATGATGCTCACCGTCAACAGATTCGTGGTCTAAATGCCAATACCCTCTATCATTATCGTGTTCATGCCTATGATAGAAATGGTATTGAGGTGGTTTCCGGTGACAGGACTTTTATGATAAAACAATCAGCGGGTTTTGCTTATCCACCTGAAGTCGAGTTTAAGTCTGTCCCGACAAATTATGATGTGCTTAAACCTGCTCGTGGAGAAACAGTCATTGATCCAGAATTTGGCACCAGCATTACCCGAATCACAGATGCTCGAATAGTTGATAAAGATGACAATCCCTGCGTGGATTATACATATCCCAAAACACAGTCCTGGAACGCTGATATGTCACTACTTAGGGTGAAATTCAGACTTTATGATGCGAATACGCTGGAAGAGTCTCCTATCACTAAAGGTCTTAGCTGTACTGAAGGATACAATAAGCTAGGTTCGCCCGGATGGGCTTTCCGCTGGTCTTATAAATACCCTGATGTCTTTTATACGCTCAATACTAATTTCATTTTTCAAAAAAATACGATTAATGGAAATAACATAAGATCAGAAGTAGTGAAGAATTTTTCAGGCTATGGTTTTGAAAAAATGTTACTGGGTAGCAACGAAGGTAATATGAGCTATGATGACAGGCTTGTTATATTCACCGCGAAAAAACCTGGAAATGATCATGTTTTTGCTGTGCTGCTTAATACAGTAACAAAGTCAGTGAAAGTAAAAGAATTGCCCAATACAACCTGGGGGATTGTTTTTGTAAAGAAATATCAAAGTAATGACTATGAAAAGCGTGACCTTTATGACTGGATTACCATAAGCCCCAGAGGAGACCATATACTGGAAAATAAAACCATCAATGGTTATCTCTATGTGGGTCAATATCTTGATACAGCACCTGATAAAGGGATCTTCATGTATGATTTGAACTTTGAAAACCCTCAAAGAATTGCCATGCAAGCCTCTCATGGTGATATTGGTATTGACAGTAATGGTGATCAGGTCTGGGTTCAGTTCGAATATGGCGACCGTCGTGGCACATGGAGCTATAACCTTGACACCCTGGAAGATAAACTTGTGGGTAAAAAATTATTCCCATACAAGGCTGGACATATCAGTTGCCAAAACTATAAGCGTCCAGGTTGGTGCTATTTAAGTACAACACTGCCCGGTCTTAGAGAAGTTTATGCTTTGAAGCTAGATGGAAGTGGCAAAGTGAATCGTTTTGCGCAGACTCGTTATCTTGGTCCTTCTTATGGCGGCGTAAGTCCAGATGGAAAAAGAGTTATTTTTCAAAGTGACTGGGGTGACGGGGGAAAACCCGATATCTACCATGCGGCGCTAAAAACAGACAATGCCAGCTTAAATACCAAAGTGTTATATGAAAATGCTGAAGATGGCAGCGTCAATGGCTGGAAAGTCTATGATCAAACGCCAGCAGGTGCAACTATCAGCAATGTGTTTGATGCGGACAAAGGCAGTCAGGTAATAAAGCTTCAGGGTTCATCTACCCAAAATGGCTTTATCCTGGGTGGCAACTGGAATAATAGCGAGCGCAGCTCAATTCAGTGGAAAATGAAATATGATGAAGACTATGTTGTTTATATTTCAGTAAATACCAGCAAAGGTCATCGTTATATTTACTACAGCGCGACAGACCGGGATCGTGGCTTTGAATCTGGAGAATATATTCATCATGGTCTAGGATCGTTCACCGCTGATGGCACATGGCGCGTGTTTACCCGTGATTTGAAGGCGGATCTGAAAGACTATGAGGCTGATAACAAGCTATTGTCAATTAATGGCTTTTTGATCAGAGGTAGTGGTCTGCTTGACGATATCCAGTTACTGCAATAAAGCAGGAGTAGCAGAAGAGAGCAGTGTTAATAACATGTAGTGCTGCGTAGGGTTGGTGCAGCCATGCGCAACCAGGCAAATCTGCTTGGTTGCGTAAACTCCACCAACCCTACAACTACATGCTCCGCTCTCTGTCTTCTGTCCTCTGTCCTCTGACACACCCATCCCCCCTGTTTTTTATATATTTTTGCGAATAGTTTGCAGTTTAAAATCTTCTCATTTATTTTTTGATGTTTTTTTACACGCACGCATGAATGTTTTATTCTGCTCTCCATGAAAAGACCTGAATTATTAGCCCCGGCGGGCACATTAAAGAGTATGCACTATGCCTTTGCCTATGGTGCAGATGCTATTTATGCCGGGCAACCCCGCTATAGCCTGCGAGTTCGCAATAATGAGTTTCTCAATGAAAAGCTGGAGCAGGGCATTAATGAAGCTCATGCACTGCAAAAGAAGTTTTATCTGACCGTTAATTCCTCGCCACATAATAGTAAGCTCAAGACTTTTGTTAAAGACCTGGATCCTGTTGCTGCGATGAAACCCGATGCCTTTATTATGGCTGATCCCGGTTTGATTATGATGGCGCGTGAGGCATGGCCTGAGATGCCAGTGCATCTTTCGGTGCAGGCAAATACGGTGAATTATGCAGCGGTAAAATTCTGGCAAAAAATCGGGGTCGAGCGTGTCATTCTTTCACGCGAGTTATCTCTGGATGAAATCGAAGAAATTCGCCAGCAGTGTCCCGACATAGAGCTGGAGGTTTTTGTTCATGGAGCACTGTGTATTGCCTATTCCGGGCGCTGTCTGCTATCGGGGTATTTTAATCACCGTGATCCCAACCAGGGAACCTGCACCAATTCCTGCCGCTGGAAATACGATACCAAAACTGCTGTGGAAACGGATGAAGGGATTGTTGCGCCAACCGAGTTGGTCCTTTCTGATGAGGTCCTGAATAATAAAGGTATTGGCGATCAGCAACGCCACCCTCTGGCGGATAATGTTTATTTTCTTGAAGAAAAAGAGCGCCCTGGTGAACTCATGCCAATTATGGAAGATGAACATGGCACTTATATTATGAATTCCAAAGATTTACGCGCAATTGAGCATGTGCAGCGACTCTGCGAAATTGGTGTCGATTGCCTTAAAATCGAAGGTCGAACTAAGTCATTCTATTATGCCGCACGAACCGCGCAAACCTATCGAAAAGCCATAGATGATGCGGTTGCCGGCAGGGAATTTGATGTGAATTTGCTGGGCACTCTGGAGAATCTGGCAAACCGTGGCTATACCGATGGCTTTTACCAGCGACATCATACCCACGAATATCAAAGTTATATGGTGAATGCCTCTAAAAGCAATCGCGCGCAATTTGTGGGTGAAGCAACCCTGATCAACCATGAAAAAGACTTTATGGAAGTGGATGTAAAAAACCGCTTTTGTGTAGGTGACAAACTCGAACTGGTTGTACCGGATGGCAACAATCAGGAGCTGATACTTGATTCCATGGAAAACCTTAAAGGTGAAGCCATGGATGTTGCCCCCGGAAGCGGACATCAGGTAAGAATTGGACTGAATGGATTGCAGATCAACGCTGAACGCGTTCTGATTGCGCGTTATTTATAGTTTTGGTTTTTCAGGTAGGTTCAGGAGCTGTCCGGGAAACCAGCACGGTGGGGAGAGCACTGCGAAAACAGGCTTTCCCTTGCTACGACTCACATTCTCGGACAGGCTCCTGGCGATCCGTAATTAACGATCCCGTATTTGGTGCTTGAAGCTGAAAGCTGAATCACGCTGGCTTAAACATCAGTATATGTTTATTGTCTTCAGAATCAGTGACTTCTATACTTTTCAGGCCATCATCTTCTTCCAGCACATATACTTCACCTGGCTGCTTGATCATATGACCAATATCTCCCGCCTGAACCGTAATCACATCGTCTCCATCATCATAGCTGATACCATCAAATGGCGCATCTTCCACTTCGGTCTGATCGCCGATGGATAATCCTGCTATTTCTATTGTAACGAGTTGTTTGTCAGTCACTGAACTTAAATGATCAAAATATTCAATCCAGCGCTGTTTTTCAATTTTTTGTGTACTCATGGTGTTATCTCCCTTTCTCATCGTATCTCATCAGATTACCAACAAGGCTTATTATGCTTCTATACAAACAAAAGTTCTGTCACTTAAGTGACATTTTGGAGAACTCCAAATTGTTATACTGCATGCCTGATACAGAAAATATGCGGGCTGACCCCAATCAATGCTTTTCGCTCTCCGCATGGGAGCGTGACAAGGATTAGAACGAGGTTTTCAGCTTCAGTAAAATAACAGATTACAAAAGAGGTAGAGAATGAAAAAATTAATACTTTCCGTGGGCATCAGCGCAGTGCTTGGTCTGGGCGCGGGTGTCTACGCAGCCGATATACAAAACAGTACAGACAACAACAAACAAACCAACATCCCCAACACTGCACGGCAGGGGGCAAACAGCCAGGCGATGACACAACGGGCATGGCTGGGAGTCTCATTGAAACCTGTTCCCAGAGCCCTGTCCAGACAGCTAAGTGGTGTAATTCCAGATAAGCAGGGTGTCCTGATTCAGTCTGTGATGCCGGGTTCTCCTGCGGATAAGGCGGGGCTCAAGGCTTATGATGTGATTCTGAAGCTTGGAGATCAGCAAATCTATTCAGCGCAACAACTGCTTGGACTGATTACATCGAAGAAGCCTGGCAGTCAGGTCGCGCTTAATGTGGTTAGAAATGGCAAGCAGCAGAATATTAATGTAACCCTGGGGGGACGACCTGTTGTACCGCGTACCGCTCAATACCCCTGGTTTGGCGGACAGCAACCCTTTTCCCGTCCCTATTTCGCTCAACCATTATTTCCAGCACCGCTATTCCCCAAAGCGCCTATTTCTCCCGGAGCTTCGGGGCAGGCAAATGTCATGCAGCAATTTGAATCGATCCGGATTCACAGTCTGGACGGTGAGCGTTATCATGCGGAAGTTGAATATCAGGAAAACGGCGGCGAGAAAAAGAAATTTACCTTTGAAGGCAAATATAACGAAATCCGTGAGCAGATTAAAAACAACAAGGAGTTGCCCGAGAGCAAGAAAAACAGCCTCTTAAATGCGCTCAAAAATAATCCGGATCAACTCTTGCCGGATAATTTGATGCAAGGCTTCCCGTCTTTTCCAGCAATGCCGTCATTTGATCAGTTTTTCAATGACAATAACGACTTCAAGCGGTTTTTTAACAGACCTCCTGCATGGCTTAATCAGGGTCGCAGGCTTTAAATAGAACCTGTTCGGGAATAATAAGCCTGCTACGGAAAAGCTGAATTTGGCTAGATTTTCCTTAATTTTCGTTAAATAGAACAACTATTCGCCTCAAATTGATAAAAAATTTAATACAGCATCCACTTTAAACTGATGGGCTAGTTAATCATAAAATATTTGCAAAAACGAAGAAGTACAAGCATACCTATCCGTTATTAAAAAGTGTTGCTGTACTAGCTCAAATCAGCTTTTCTCTCTACGATACTTTCAGACAGACTCCTGGGAGTCTGTTTATTTCAACGCAACCTGAATTTCTTTTGGATAATGTATCCCTTCCTTTTTGAGTCGCTTATATTCTCCATACACCTTTTTTACATAATTTTGGGTTTCTTTAAAGGGAGGGATGCCGCCGTATTTGCTGACATTGCCAGGTCCTGCGTTATACGCCGCTATTGCGAGTTTTGGGTTTCCGTCAAACATTTTTAGCATTTGAGCGATATATTTTATACCCCCCTGAATATTCAGTTCTGGATTCCAGGGGTCATTAATCCGCAAGCTTAAAGCTGTTTGTGGCATGAGTTGCATTAAACCAATAGCACCCACTCTTGAATGCGCGCCTTCATTGAAGCAGGATTCCTGACGCACAATCGCATGAATCAGTTCAGCATCAACATTATAGATTTGAGAGTAAATTTTAATGGGTTTCTGATAGATTCGCGCCTGCCTGCTTAAATGCTGATAGCTATTGCACCCAGTGATTATGCCATTATCTCTTCCATTAGCCTTAACGATATTGCCCAGGAAGCTTTTCCTTTTGTTTTTGCTGCTTTTACTCTTCCTGCGATTTTTGGCATAGCGCTTTTTCCTATGCTTTTTTAGCTTGTGCTTGCGCTTGGAAGCATATCTTTTTTTGCTGTGTTTCTTTCCCTTGTATTTTTTCTTTCTCTTTTTACTGGATTTATACGCCCTTTTTTTCTTGATTTTATAAACCTTGACGAGTCTATATCGTGAACCTTTAAGACGCTTTCCTGTTAACAGGGTTCCTCCCCCTTTTTTAACGTATTTATACATGTCTGCCTGAGCTGGCTTACTTCCAAAAAGCATGCTGGCAAACAGAAAAACGCTGCAAATCACAAAATTAAGTATAAAACTCAGAAGTTTTTTGTGCAAAATTATGGGATTTATTGTTTTCATAGCAATATTTTTATTTTTTTAGAATTTTTATTATTTATCCCTGAATCCATCTTGCTGATTCAGATCATACTTATATTGGTTTACATATTAATTTTATGGTTTGTTAAAGTCTATGCTTGAGGGGATGAAAGGACGAATTACTCGGTTGAAATATTACTCACTGGTTGAAGGTGGAAGCAGATACATTAATTGAGGATTCTTGGCACAGCAAGTGAAAAAGGCGCAATGACAGCATCAAAATAATATCCGTCATCTGCTCTCATTTGATAGCTTCCCTGCATGGAACCGACAGGTGTTTCCAATATTGCGCTACTGGTATATTGAAATATGTCACCCGGACGAAGATAAGGCTGTTCACCGACAACTCCTTTACCTTTTACTTCCTGGATACGATTATTTGCGTCTGTGATAATCCAGTGCCTGTTTATCAGCTTAACGGCGATATCCCCCTTATTTTTAATTGTGATAGTGTAGGCAAAAATAAAGCGACTAGCTTCAATATTTGATTCACTTTCAATAAATCGGGGACTGACACTAACCTGGATATTATAACGACTCATAGACCAAGTATAGATCACTACGGATATAAAATAGTGTATCTTTTTTAAGATCCATGCATTAAAGATCGCAGCAGACGCATCAATATAAAAAGCTAACTGGCTTCTTTTTCAATCGGCTCAACCAGACGAAGCTCTTCTGTTTTGATGCGATTGAAAATTTCTTCACGATGAACGGCAACTTCTCTGGGGGCGTCAATCCCTATTCTTACCTGATTGCCCTTTACCCCTAAGACAGAAATACTGATATCATCTCCAATCATCAATGCTTCGCCAACCCGTCTTGTTAGAATTAACATCCTTTATCATCTCCATTTTATAGTCAGTAGTCACTTTCCTGCGACTATTTCTTTTATTCAAATTACTTAATTCGACATAACGATCTTTGTTTGATTTGAATGCCGTAATAGCTTAACGGATTCAACTTTAAGATAGTCGGCAGAAAGAATCTCATACTGGAGCTGAACAGAGACTTAATTATTCGATTTAATTTTTTATAACTACTCGATTTTTTTCTTTGCACAAAAAAAGCCCGACTATAAGCGGGCTTTTTGTATTCAGCTATGGAGTTGCTAATACTGTATCAGGCTTGTTTTTTCAGCAGGTCACGGATTTCGCTTAATAACTCTTCCTGACTTGGTCCTTCCTCTTCCGGTTCTTCTTTTTTGTTTCGTGTGGCAACCTTTATAATAATAAAGACCACTGCCATAATAATTAAGAAATCAATAAAACTCTGTATAAAGGCTCCCCACTTGAGAATAAGTGGCTCATCTCCTTTTTCGCCTCCACCTGTTGCCGCAAGTACGGTACCGAGCTTGGAGAAATCAACGCCGCCCAGCAAGTAACCAATCGGTGGCATAATAACATCGCTTACCAGCGAGGCAATCAGCTTTCCGGAAGCAACACCGATAATAATACCGGTTGCCATGTCAATCAGGTTGCCACTGAGTGCAAATTCTTTAAAATCTTTTAATATTCCCATAATAAATTTCCTTATTTTTTTGGGGTTGAAATTTCAGCAGGGATAATAACGATTTTCTTGGGATCAAGTTTATTTATTCTTTTTGCAATTTCTACAGGGATTAAACTTCGCTTTCCACGAAGAAAGGTAATTGCGAGTTTGCCATCAATTAGCCCCTGTTGCTGTTGCTCTGTTACAAATAAATACTTGATAGTCGTCCCGATAACAAAGTTATAACGAATATCCGCTGCCGCGTCGTTTAGCAGGTTTTCGGATATTAGTGAGTTAATTTGCTTCTGGGTTTCCTTTTTAATACGGGCGGCTTCTTTTTTGGCACGAATGGCTTGCTGTTTCTCTTTTTGTTCTACTTTGGCGCGTTCCTGATAAAATTTTTCCAAATCTGTGAGTGTTTTTTTGGCGTGTTCTTTTTTATTTGCCTGCTTGGGCGATTGTTTTTTCCGGCTTCGTTTCTGTGGTTTTGCATTCCTGCGGGGTTTTTCAACTGCTTTTTTTACCTGTTCTTCTGTTACAAGACCTGCCTTTAATAGTTGATCGCTAAGAGAACTCATCACTGACCTATTCTGATTTTAAAGTGATTATTTTAACTGTGAATGCGCTGTTTTGCACTTATTGTCAACAGGACTGCTTGCTTTTATGTGTTTTATGGATCATGCGTTTCAAGAATCAGCAGAGAATGATCAGAAATCTTTTCCATGCGTACTTTATGGTCATAGTGAATGCTTTTAATTCTTTTGTTCAGTTGTGGGGATGCAAGCGCATGATCGTATCGAAAGCCATTTCCGATTATCAGGCTTTTTTCCTGCAAATGACGTTTATCTGCAATAAAACGTCTTTGCTGCTAGCGTGCCTAAATTCTTGCAGGGTAACAATATCAGGTTGCTCTGTTTCAATTGTTGAGAGTATTTGTGGTGCTCGCTTGCCGCCACCGAGCCATTTCAGTTATGTTGTCAAAGAAAAACAAGATTGTTTTTATTATTTTGTCTTAAATCAAGCTGAAAAAAATATCCATCATAGTATACTCTCGTGCGCTTGAAAATAAGCATGAATCTTATTGAGGAATCAATCAATGGAAACACAGGCCTTAACAGAAACATTAACATGGAATACCTCCATGGCGGTTTCTGCCATTATACTCATCGCAGCGTTTATTGGCATCTTTACGGAAGGAGTGCATGGTTTTCATCGTACCAAGTTTGGTATGGCGGGTGCTGGCATTATGATTCTGGCAGGTCAGTATTTTGGGTTTTACGATCCCACAAAGGCTGTTGAGGCGATTGACTGGAATGTGGTGTTTTTGCTTGGGGGTATGATGACTATTGTTGCGATTATGATTCCAACGGGTGGCTTTCAGTCCCTGGCCTATCGGATTGCAGATTTTAGTCGCGGACGCCTGTTTCTTTTAATGGTTTTATTAGGCACGGCAGTTACGGTAATTTCACTATTGCTGGATAACGTTACTACGGTTGTTATTTTTGGTCCGCTAATTGTCTTGATTTGTCAGGCATTACGCGTAAGTCCTGTGCCTTATCTGCTGGGTGCCGCTTTATTGTCTGATACCGGTGGTGTTGCCACGCTGGTTGGTGACCCCCCCAATTTAATGATTGGTTCTGCCGCCAACATTGATTTCAATACGTTTTTAATCCACATGGGTATTATTGTTTTTGTTGCCTGGCTTGCTATATTGTTTGCGCAAAAGTGGCTATTCAAAAAAGAATTATCAGTAAAACCTCATGTTCAGGATTTTTCTTCCAAGGGAGAAATTACAGACAAGCACACCTGGTATGCCTCTCTAGCGGTGCTTGCAGTGATGGTTGTATTATTTATTTTTCATCATTCCTTTGGCTGGGAACCCTGGTTTGTTGCCGCAATTGGTTTAACCATGCTGATTTTTATCGGCAACTCTGTCGAGCTTGACCGTTCATTTCAATCGGTTGAGTTATCCCTGCTCATGTTTTTTATCTCACTGTTTATACTGGTGGGCGGGGTCGAGCAGAGTCACTTTCTGGAATACCTGGGGCAGTATATTCGTCCCTTTGTAGAATCCGACCTGTTGTTGGCATCTATTGTGCTTATGTGGAGTGCAGCCATTCTCTCCGCCATGATTGATAACATTCCTTTTACGGCGGCGATGGTTCCCATTATTTTAGGCATGGAACAACAGGGCATCAATGTTACACCACTTTGGTGGGCTTTAGCAGTCGGTGTTGGCATGGGGGGCAATGGCACGCATCTGGGTTCTACCGCGAATGTCTTTATTGTGACACTGTCAGAACGCCTTGCCAAAGAAACGGGGGAAAAAAGTTACCAAATTACACCAGGCTTGTGGTTTCGCAAGGGAACCCCCGCAATGCTTTTAACCCTGCTGACATCATCCATTATTATGTGGTTGTTTTTTGATTTCTTTAAAACACCAATCCATTAATTGAACTGAACACAGGTTATCCCTAAAAATATGTAAAAAAAAGGGGGGGGATGGGTGTTTCTGAGGACAGAGGACAGAAGACAGAAACAGAGCATGTAGTCTGCGTTGAGGATACGAAACGCGGAATGGCGCATTGTTTAAGCACTGCCCTGTATTT
>JALVDQ010000030.1 GCA_027008885.1 Thiotrichaceae bacterium
AATACTTTAAATTGAATTTATAGGTGCGGAATGTCGGCTGTTTTATTTCAGCAGAATAATTTTTTTGCAATGCGGCTATTTGCCATTCAAGACGTTTGCTGTCAGTAAATTCAAGCAGGCAAATGCCGTTTTCTGTTGTGGCTGCCAACATTTCACCCAGCGGTGTTTGTACGCTGTTTGTGTAAATTGTTGTGGTGTTTTTTTGCATTATCAATTCGGAGGCAAGTCAACAAGCTTGTTTTATTACTTTCCGGAAATCAGCTTGCCTACCGTTAAACCCTGTACCAAAACGGAAAAGACAACAATCGTATAAGTAATAAGCAGAAGCATTTCACGGTATTCGCCCGCGGGTAATGTAAGTACCAGGGCAATCGAGATGCCGCCACGCAAGCCGCCCCAGGTCAGTATTCTGATGATTTTGGGGGTAAAACTTTGGCGCAGTTTCATAAGTGATACGGGTATGCCTACCGAGATAAAGCGAATCAGCAAAACCACCGGAATCATAATCAATCCGGCAATCAGTGATTGCAGGTTAAAGCTTAACACCAGCACTTCCAGACCAATCAGAACGAACAGCATGGCATTGAGTATTTCATCAATCAGTTCCCAGAAATTATCCAGATGTTCACGGGTTTTGTCTGACATGGCGTACTTTCTGCCCTTGTTGCCGATCATTAGTCCGGCGACCACAATAGCGATAGGACCCGAGACATGCAGCTCATTTGCAAGCGCATAGCCACCGAGAACCAGTGCCAATGTGATTAATACTTCAACCTGGTAATTGTCGATACTCGCCAGCATACGGAAAGTAATGTAGCCGATAATCCAGCCAAAAATAGCGCCGCCGATGGCTTCCTGGGCAAACAGTTTGCCAATGTCCAGTATATCCAGGGTTGCAGTCGGTGCTTCGCCACCATGCCCGCCGGCACCAGCAAAATTAAGTAATACGAGAAAAACGACTACGGCGAAACCATCATTAAACAGTGATTCCCCTGCAATTTTGGTTTCCAGCGATTTGGGTGCGCCGACTGTTTTCAGGATACCAAGAACAGCAATCGGATCCGTTGGTGAAATAAGAGAGCCAAAGAGCAGGCAATAAATCAGCGGGATATGAAGCCCCAGAAATTCAAAAATATAATATGAGGAGTAACCCACCATAAAGGTTGAAACAATAACCCCCGCACTTGCCAATACCGCAACCACCCACTTTTGCTTGATCAGCTCTTTCAGGCGTACATGCAGGGAGCCAGCAAACAGCAGGGCGCTCAACATGCCTTGCATCAGGGTTTCATTAAAATCAATATCATTCAGCAGTTCTTTTGCGATACCGTCAAATGGCAATCCAAATTTGCCCAGAACAACAATAAAAAGAGACATTAACAGCGCAATCGCCAATAGACCAATCGTATTGGGAATTTTTAGAAAACGGTAGTTAATGTAGCTAAAAAAAGCTGCCAGTGAAATTAAAATGGCGATGGTGTCTATAATGCTCATATTCTTGTTTGCTTCTGTCTTTGGTTTTTTAGTTCTGTTGTTGCAAAGAACAGACTATTTAAACACAGAGTGGAATCAGTTCATAGTGAAACTCGTGTTTTGCAAGGCACAAGACAGAGGCAGGGGTTGTCGGGCGGGGTAGGTCGGGTTAGCCTGAGCGTAAGCCGACAAGAGCGTGGCACTAAGAGCGTGGCACTCTGAATTATTTGATCCGTAGCGCAGAGAGTCGCAGAGTTGTTCTTATAAAATTTAAAATCTCTGTGGTTGTCTGCGAATACCTTTGTGTTTGTCTGCGTAACACTTGTCTTTACAGGCTATAAAAATATATAAAAAACAGGGGGGTGGGTTATTTATTCTTGCGTTGTTCCCTAGTAGAATACGGAATTTGATAAATCACAAAATATTAAGGTTTCAATTGTCTGTCTTTAAACTTTCTTCGATTCGTCTTGTCTTGCTGGTGTCACTGTTTATCACGCTTGCTGATAATCAGGCATTTTTCTCGAAACTTTCCGGGCGGCTTGATATTTTTTCATTTCAGGGTGGCGCTTATCTATTCAGTCTGTATCTGGTTATTTTCACGGTTCTGGTCATTATCCAGTTTGTTTTTGGTATAAGGTACCTGTTAAAACCGATTATGATCTTTTTACTGATTGCATCGGCTATTCTGTCTTATTTTGGTCAGCAGTTAGGTGTTATTTTTGATGTGGATATGGTGCGCAATATTGTCGAAAATATAAAGGACAATAATCAGCACGAGGCGCTGGAGCTTTTATCTCCTCCCCTGATCAGGCATGTACTTTTATATGGTGTGTTACCTGCTATTCTGGTATTGCTTGTTCGGATTAACTACAAACCTTTTTTCAGGGAGGTTTTCTGGCGTATAGCCAGCGTGCTTGTGCTACTAGCCGTTATAAGCGGGGTGTTAGCCGCCAACTTTAAATTCACGAGCTATTTTTCACGGGAAAATCGTGATCTGCGTGTTTACATTACGCCCTTGTATGTAATCGACTCAATCAAGGGGTTTATTCGTAGTGAACTGAAGAAAAATAAAGCACCATTAAAAATAGTGGGTGATGATGCGATGCAGGTAGCGCAGGGCATTAATCGTCGAATTGGCATTATGGTTGTCGGTGAAACAGCGCGTTGGGATCATTTTTCACTGAATGGATATGCGCGTGAAACCAATCCACAGCTAAAAAAGATCAATATTATTAACTATGGCAAAGCCATCTCCTGTGGAACTTCAACTGCCTATTCGGTTCCCTGCATGTTTTCCTTTCTGGACAAGTCAAATTATTCGCCAGGAAAAGCAGCACGCCAGACCAATCTGCTGGATGTTCTGAAAAAAGCCGGAATCAAGGTTTACTGGATAGATAATAATTCCAGTTGCAAGGGGGTTTGTGAGCGTAGTGGAGAAATTAATGTGCGTAATCATCCGGATGCAAGCTCTCCCTTTTATACCGAGGGAGAGCTTTTTGATGAGGAATTAATAACGCAGACCGATAAAGTGCTGGACAAACTGCTAAAGGAAGACAACAGTAATGCAGATATACTCATCGTCCTGCATACGATGGGCAGTCATGGGCCCAAATATTACAGGCGTTATCCTGATACATTCTCCAGATTTGAACCGGCATGTAAAAAGGCGACACCGCAGGAATGTAGCGATAAAGAAATTATCAATGCCTATGACAACACCATTCTTTATACTGATTATGTATTGAGCCGGCTGATTGCCTATCTTCAAACAAAGCGGGCAGACGCCGATGCGTTTTTAATTTATGCCTCGGATCACGGTGAATCACTTGGTGAAAAAGGAGTCTACCTGCATGGCTTGCCTTATTTTCTGGCACCTGAAGCACAAACTCATGTGCCGATGTTTGTCTGGTTTTCAGACAATTATATTAAGAATGAAAAGCTGGATATGGATAAAATAAAAGCGTTGCAGAACAGTGAGGTTTCACATGATTATCTGTCACATACCTTGTTGAGTGCCTTTGATGTAAAAACTGAAATTTATAAGCCGGATCACGACTTGATAAGCAGGTAGCTCCCATGAAAAAAACATTTTTAAGCTTTTGTCTTTTAATCTTTTTAGCGGTTTCTGTTCAGGCTAAAACAACATTAAGCTTTCCTTCAAAAGATGGACTGCAAATTACCGCTGATATGTATATAGATCGTGTAGACAAGCGCCCCCTGATTGTGCTCTTTCATCAGGCGGGCTGGAGCAGGGGAGAATACAAGGAAATTGCGCCACGCCTGAATAAACTGGGTTTTAATGCGATGGCAGTGGATTTGCGGGCAGGCAACAAAGTGAACAGTGTACCGAATGAAACGGCAAAACGCGCCAAAAAGGCGGGTAAACGAGTCACTTATGTAGATGCCTTGCAGGATGTCGAGGCAGCCCTGGCGTATGCGCGAACACTGGTGGGAGACAAGATCAAGGTAGTAGCCTGGGGCAGCTCCTATTCTGCGGCACTGGTGCTAAAAGTAGCAGGTGAGCACCCCGAGCTGGCAAATGCGGTACTGGCTTTCTCGCCGGGTGAATACTTTAAGAGAATGGGAAAACCTGCTGACTGGATTCAGAAATCGGCGAAACTGTATAAGCGCCCCGTTTTTATTACCTCGGCAAAAACAGAAACAAAACGCTGGAAAGCGATATTTGACGCCATTCAGAGCAAGAAAAAAATTGCCTTTATCCCGCGTTCCAATGGTAATCATGGTTCGCGTGCCTTATGGAAAAGAAATCACGCTCACAAGGAATACTGGACTGCGGTAGAGCGTTTTTTAAACGGTTTGAAATGAGCAGTAGGTTGGGCTGACGCAGGAAGCCCAACAAAAAGCATGTTAGTTTTGTCGGGTTAGCCTGAGCGTAACCCGACAAGAATACTATTTTCGGACAGACTCCTAATCTTCTTCCACAAAAGTACCGATGGGTTGACCGCGTTCTACTACTTCAATATCGCTATCGGCATCAGGAATAACACTGACTTTTACCAGTGTTTCGACTTCACTGTGAAGGTGGATTAGAACCTCATAATCGCCAAGATGACGAATTGGACCTTCTGGCATACGCACTTCACGACGCTCAACTACAACGCCCTTGGCGGTGATGGCTTCGGCTATTTCATGGTTGGAGACAGAGCCAAACAGCTTGCCTTCCTGTCCTGCGCGTACTTCAATTTCGAGTTCCATGCCCTTGAGTGCTACGAGACGGTCTTCGGCAGCCTTGGTTTTGGCTGCGGCTGCTTTTTCCAGCTCTGCGCGGATGGTTTCAAATTCTGCGATATTTTCTTTTGTTGCGGTTTTGGCTTTCTTTTGTGGAACCAGAAAGTTGCGCGCAAAACCGGGTTTTACATCAACGATGTCGCCTAATGCGCCCAGATTATCAATTCTTTCCATTAAAATTACTTGCATGGTTTTTTACCTTTTATTTAGTGCTTGCTGTAATTTTGCGAAAATCGGCAAAGTTGTCGATAATTGCAAATGCCGCAAGCAATACAATCATTTGAATTAGCAATAAAAACATCAGGATATACAATCCAGCCAGCAATGCAGGGTTTAGTCCCTTTTGCTTTACCAGTGCATGTGCCAGAGACAAGCCCTGAAACATGAAAACCGTTATGGCAACCATAATCAGTTCGATAATGAGCTGATTATGAGTGATAACTGCGATGGCGATAGCACCAAGCAGTGCCATCGCAAACTGTTTTCCCAGTGCTATC
>JALVDQ010000031.1 GCA_027008885.1 Thiotrichaceae bacterium
TTGAAACTGTTGCCAGATAGTATTAACAACGGCTTCAAAATCACCGTTGGTTTGTTGGTGTATCCAGTTGGCAAAGTCGGCTGTATCTATGTTTTGCTGGTCTAGCTGCAAATTATTACGCCACAGGGGGGTGTTATTAAAAAAGTCTTTGATTTCGTTGCTTTCCAATGCACCAAGTGGGCGTGATAAACGCAGGTATTCTTTGTCGCAATGCTGGTTGTTTTTTTGTGTTTCGCCGAGTATTTTATTGGCTTGCTTTTGGGCGTTATGCACTTGCTCCTGTGTTTCAAGTTGCAAACAAAGTGAATGCAATAACAGTGCCTTTTCAGGCACTTGCCCATCAAATTCTGCACACAATACCTGATTCCAGAGTTCAATCCATTCAGAGAGCTTTTCTTGCCTGTTTCCTTGCATATCTTTGGGAACACGAAAATACCAGTTTAGGGCAATACAACAGTCTTGTTGCAATCCACGTCGTTCCATTTCTTTGTGGAAGATGTCTTTTATGGTCTTTATTCCTGACGGCAAACTCTGACTCATGGTATTGTCGATACTGTCTTCCATGTCATTAAGCGCAGGATTGGGGGCAATTTGAATATTAAAATAATGCGAGATAAAAGGCAGCGGTTGGCGGCTAGAAAACTGCATGTGATGCCTTATTTGAGCAGGTACATCAAAGGGGCAAGCGGCGGCTGTACCACTGATGGCATAAACCAGCATATCTACGTTATCTAGTGAACGATTTATACCGCCTGATATTCTGTCTTTTAATTCTTCCCGCCCAAGTACGACTTTTAGTATGGCGACTCGAAATTGACGTTTCAGCTTTTGTTCGCCTTGTGCTATTTCCAGCTTTGGGGTTTGCTGGTTATTCCAGACAATGCTTTGCAAGCGGCGTTGTTGCGGGCTTTGCTGTTTTATCGTAGCGGTAATATCGGTGTTTGTTGCGAATTTTTCCAGCGTATTGAAGAGTTGATCTTCAAGGGCATGAATTTTGTTGTCGTGAGTGGCGTTTAACATCCACAGCAGACTGGTATTTTTGATAAGCTTGATGGGGTAATCAGTGACAGCATCATCAGACAAGAGGCTAATAATAACAAGGGGGTGGATACTGTTTTGCTCTAAACATTGTGCTAATTCATCAAGTGTAATGATATTGTTACCTGTGTTGTCGGCATCCAGTATGATCTGCCCCTGTTTATAACGGGCATAGAGGTAGATAAAATCAGGTTTTATCACTTTTATTTCATTAAATAGCAGTTTAGGCGTATTTACGCGAGGGATAAAACCTTGTACGTTCAGCTCACTTTCTAAATGACTTTGTACCAGAGAGTAGTGTTTGTCGGCGGTTAGCTCGTGTTGATGTCCGGTTGGTATCACGATCAATGGGTTATCAATATTTTTATGGCTGTAACCTGCGTAGCTTTCTGGTGAACAGGGGCTGACTTCGATCATCCACTTGTTATCAATCAGTTTTTCATCTGGTTTGTTAAAGTCAGGCAAGCAATGCCACGGTAATCGCCCCAGTGCTTTATCATCGGTCATTATGCGCAGGTGGACTGTCTCACCGCTGGCAGAGGCTTGTTTAATATCGTCAAATTCAAACAGTGTTTCTGCAATAGCTTGCCAGATTGACGGCGCATCTGGATGACTGTCTTCAGGAAGCTGTTTAACAAGAAGAGTTTGCCGCCTGTTTTCACTTTGGGAGAAAGTAATGCTTTCTCCTTCTTGATAACTTGCGGTGATATTTAACCAGTTTTTTTGTTTAATGGGTGAGGGATGGGACGGGCGCGGCTTGTCGATTGGCTTGCTGTTATTGTTTTTTTCTTTATTTTTTTTGTGACGTTCGATTATTGATCCCAATGCATCAATGCCCTGAATAATGCCTGCGAATGTTGCTATGCCTAATATCACTTTCCATACAAACTCTAAAGAATCTAAAGAATTAATAAGCTCTGTAAAAAACTCAACCATATTGTAACTACCCCCGCTGATATATGGTTCTGCATGGTAGCTTATATCAATGGCTTCAACAATTAGGGAGAACTGTTTTTAACAAAATTATCCTTTGGACACAGGATTAACAAGAAGTGGAGCAAAATGAAGCTGATAGTGCAGCAGCAAGAGCTGCAACAGCCTTTCATCAAAGGGCTATTGATGAAGCGGAAGCATTGATGAAATCATAATACATGATTGTATGCCGACTCTTGAGAGTTTGCTTTTAGGTAAGCACGGGAACGGTTTTAATCTGCTCTTTTTAAAGTTCCCTCAGCGTAACGATGAACAATAGAGGAAATCAATGTTTGATAGCCTATACCGTCTCGATTAGCTAAACGCTTTATTTTTTGAATATCTCGCTCATATAGTCGTATATTTAGAGCCTTCTTTTTTAATGAATTTTTAGCGGCTTGTTCAAGTTCTAGCTTCCGTTCTTCAAAATCGGGACTTCTTTTAAGTTCGCCACGCTCTACCGCTTCGGCTAACTCTCTTTCTTCGTCGTTAAGATAAGAAAGATCAATGTTTTGTTCTGATTTTTTCATAGTCATAGTCTATTTAGATAAGTACATTTTTTGATATTTTCTGCTAGGGTAAAGTGTTTTTAAGAAAAAACCTCCCTTTTTTTGTTTCACATACGGCACACAATAAGCATAACCATCAACTTCAACAACCATAATTCTTTGGTGTCCGTATTTTTCAATATTTGGATGTTGAATATCATCAAGTAAACAACCAGAAGCAATAGAAAATTCTATATCTTCAAAAGATACCCCCGTTTTTTCTGTAACAAGTTCGTTTTTTTTGTTACTCCAATTTAAAGTTATCATATCATGTCAAATGTATTGTATACCTAAATGATACCGATTAAGGTATCTCTGTCAAATAAAAAAGTACCTTAATGTAAGCGTTCGCCGTAAAGATCGAGGGCGTTCTCAATAGTTTCCGCACAAAACTTCTGAAAGTATTTAACCGTCTGCTTTATGACAGCCCGTATGAAGCCTTGCTTTTAATAAATTATCCTTTCGATACAGAATTAACAAAGTGAGCTTGCACAGAAGTTTTTATATTCCTATTGGTTATCAAAAACATGAAAATAAACGATTATAGTTATATGCAATAAGCGTGTAAACTGTTTGAAAAACAGTCAATGGCTGTTTTCGCAAATGCAGTAGGGCTTCATATAGGGCTTATAGAGGAAAATAATATGGCAGAAAAAATGGCAGGAAAAACACTTTACGATAAATTATGGGATGCACATGTGGTGCGTGAAGAGGATGATGGCACGGCATTGTTGTATATCGACCGTCATCTGGTGCATGAGGTGACATCACCGCAGGCGTTTGAAGGGCTGCGCATGGCGAATCGCAGTTTGTGGCGGGTGGAGTCGATTGTGGCTGTTCCTGATCATAATGTGCCAACCACGACGGCTGATCGCGGCAATGGCACGGCGGGTATTTCTGATCCGGTGGCTAAAATTCAGGTTGAGACTTTGGATAAAAATTGTCAGGAATTTAAAATCAATGAATTTCACATGGATGATATTCGCCAGGGCATTGTGCATGTGATTGGACCAGAGCAGGGCGCGACTTTGCCGGGCATGACGGTGGTTTGTGGTGATTCGCATACGTCTACGCATGGTGCTTTTGGTGCGCTGGCGCATGGTATCGGCACGTCAGAAGTTGAGCATGTGATGGCGACGGGTTGTTTGATTCAGAAGAAAATGAAAAACATGCTGATTAGTGTCGATGGCAAAGTTGGCGAAGGTGTCACCGCCAAAGATATTGTGCTTGCGATTATTGGCGAGATTGGTACGGCAGGCGGCACGGGCTATGCGATTGAATTTGCGGGTGAAGCAATTCAGGATTTGTCGATGGAAGGGCGCATGACGGTGTGCAATATGGCAATCGAAGCGGGCGCGCGCGCTGGCATGATTGCGGTGGATGATACAACCATTGAGTATGTGAAAGGTCGTCCTTACTCGCCCTCGGGTGAGGTTTGGGAGAAAGCGGTTGCAGCATGGCAAGATTTAAAGTCAGATGATGATGCCGAGTTTGATGAAATTGTGCGAATCCATGCGGGCAGCATTGAGCCTCAAGTGACCTGGGGGACATCGCCAGAAATGGTATTGCCAATTAATGCCAATGTGCCTGACCCTGCGGATGAAGCTGATCCTGTTAAAAGCAAGGCTATTGCGGATGCGCTGGCTTATATGGGGCTGGAAGCTGGGCAAGCGATTAATGAAATCAAAATAGACAAGGCTTTTATCGGCTCTTGTACCAATTCCCGAATTGAAGACATGCGCGAGGCTGCGGCTGTGGTCAAGGGAAAAAAAGTGGCTGATAATGTCAAACTGGCGATGGTCGTGCCTGGCTCTGGTCTGGTGAAGAAACAGGCGGAAGAAGAAGGTCTGCACAAGATTTTTATTGAGGCAGGTTTTGAGTGGCGTGAACCCGGTTGTTCGATGTGTTTGGCGATGAATGCTGACAGACTGGAGCCTCAAGAGCGTTGTGCTTCAACATCAAACCGCAACTTTGAAGGTCGTCAGGGGCAGGGTGGTCGTACTCATCTGGTTAGCCCGGCGATGGCGGCAGCGGCTGCGATTTATGGTCATTTTGTTGATGTAAGAAATGTGGATGCTGGTGTAAATGCAAAAAGCGGAGGAGAAGCATAATGGAAAAGTTTACAGTACATAAAGGTATCGTTGCGCCACTGGATCGCTCCAATGTGGATACTGATGCGATTATTCCCAAGCAATATTTAAAGTCGATTAGCCGTACAGGGTTTGGTCCGACTCTGTTTGACGACTGGCGCTATGTGAAAGCGGGTGAGCCGGGCATGGATCATTCCAAACGTGAAAAAAACGCGGATTTTGTCTTGAACCAGCCACGTTATGAAAATAGCTCAATCTTGCTGGCGCGTGAAAATTTTGGCTGTGGGTCATCGCGTGAACACGCGGTCTGGGCACTGGAAGACTTTGGTTTTCGGGCTGTAATCGCGCCAAGTTTTGCCGATATTTTCTTTAATAATAGTTTTAAAAACGGTCTCCTGCCGATTGTTTTAAAAGATCAGGAAGTGGATGAGTTGTTCAAGTTGGTTGAAGCGAATGAAGGCTATGAGTTAACAATTGATCTTGAAAAACAGAAAGTAGTAACGCCGGATGGCAAGGAATATTCTTTTGAGGTAGATGAATTTAGAAAATATTGTTTGCTAAATGGACTTGACGATATTGGTCTGACACTGCAACATGCGGACGATATTCGGGCGTATGAAAAGCGCAGGAAAGAAGAAGCGCCCTGGTTATTTGCATAGGAGCCTGTCCGAAAATAGTGAGCCTACTGCGATAAAGCTGAATTTGGCTAGATTTTCCCTCGCTACGACTCATATTCTCGGACAGGCTCCCAGGAGTCTGTCCGATAACGCTAATATTAATTAATACCCATCCCCCCCTGTTTTTACACTTTTTTATTTGTTGGAAATGTCGGGTTACGCTATCGCTAACCTGACCTACAATATTCTTATAAGCATTCGTAGCTTGGATTAGCGATAGCGTAATCCAACACAAATGTTAGAAATATATAAAAAACAGGGGGGATGGGTATAACAAAAAAGGTCATTAAAAATGAAACAAAAAATTCTGATTCTCCCCGGTGATGGCATCGGCAAGGAAATTGTCGCTGAAGCGGTCAAGGTGATTAATGTACTCAAGACTGATTTCGGTCTGGATGTTGAGTTGCTGTATGGTGATATTGGTGGTGCTGCCTATGATGCAGACGGACACCCTTATCCACCAGCAACGCAGGCATTAGCCAAAGAAGCCGATGCAATTTTACTTGGTGCAGTGGGTGGTTATGAATACGATGATTTGCCACGGGATGTACGCCCTGAGCGTGGTTTATTAGGGATTCGTGCGGATCTCGAACTGTTTTCAAATCTGCGTCCTGCGATATTAAATGAAGTCTTGGCTGATGCCTCATCCTTAAAGGCAGAGGTGGTCGCGGGTCTGGATATTATGATTGTGCGCGAACTCACCGGCGGTATTTATTTTGGTGAGCCTCGCGGTATTCGTGAGCTGGAAAACGGTGAAAAGCAAGGCTATAACACCCTGATTTATAAAGAATCAGAGATTGAACGCATTGCGCATTCAGCTTTCCAGATTGCGATGAAGCGTGACAAGCGTTTGTGCTCGGTGGACAAGTCAAATGTGCTGGAAGTGATGGAGCTTTGGCACGATGTGGTTGAGCGCGTCGGCAAGGAGTACCCCGAGGTCGAGCTGAGTCACATGTATGTCGATAATGCCGCGATGCAACTGGTAAAAGCACCCAAGCAGTTTGATGTGATGGTTACCGGCAATATGTTTGGTGATATTTTATCCGATGCGGCTGCCATGCTCACGGGTTCAATCGGCATGTTGCCATCGGCTTCTTTAGATAAAAACGGCAAGGGCATGTATGAGCCAATCCATGGGTCAGCGCCGGATATTGCAGGTCAAAATATTGCCAATCCGCTGGCGACGATTATGTCGGTTAGCATGATGCTGCTGTACTCTTTATATCGTGAAGATATGGCAGAGCGCATTGATGCGGCGGTAGAACGTGTGCTGCAACAGGGTTATCGTACCGCAGATATTTATGTTGAAGGTGTCGAAGGCACCAAACTGGTCGGAACCAGCGAGATGGGCGATGCGGTTGTTGCAGCGCTTGGAAGTTAACAAAGAAATTTTAAGAAAAAGGTTTAAGGAAATGTCAAAAACATACGATGTTGCAGTAGTTGGTGCAACCGGAGCAGTAGGTGAAGTAATGCTGGAGATACTTGCGCAACGCAAGTTTCCGGTGGGTAAGGTATATGCGCTGGCAAGCGAGCGCTCAGAAGGTAAAAAGGTTCAGTTTGGTAGTAAAACCCTCACGGTTGAAAATTTAGCGACTTTTGATTTTTCAAAGGTGCAGATTGGCTTGTTTTCCCCTGGTGGTGCAATTTCAAGAGAGTACGCGCCGATTGCGGCATCGCAAGGCTGTGTGGTGATTGATAATACCTCTGAGTTTCGCTATGACGATGATGTTCCACTGGTTGTGCCCGAAGTTAATCCTCATGCGGTTGCGGACTATACCAATCGGGGCATTATCGCCAATCCAAACTGTTCTACGATTCAAATGCTGGTGGCACTAAAGCCTTTGCATGATGCTGCCAAAATAACCCGTTTGAATGTCTGTACTTATCAGGCGGTATCGGGTTCGGGCAAACCGGCAATTGAAGAACTGGCGAATCAAACTGCCCAGTTATTAAACGGAAAAGAGGCTGAGGTTAAAGTTTACCCAAAGCAAATCGCCTTTAACGTCATTCCTCAAATTGATGTTTTTCAGGATAATGGCTATACTAAGGAAGAAATGAAAATGGTCTGGGAAACCAACAAGATAATGGAAGATCCAGATATCCTGGTTAACCCGACTGCGGTACGAGTCCCTGTTTTTTTTGGTCATTCCGAAGCTGTGCATATTGAAACACGCGACAAGCTAACTGCGGAACAGGCAACTGAATTGCTAAACAACGCACCAGGTGTGGTGGTGATTGATGAGCGGGTTGATGGTGGTTATCCTACAGCTGTGTCAGATGCTGCCAACCATGATGCGACCTATGTGGGTCGGATTCGTGAAGATATTTCCCACGAAAGTGGGCTGAATCTCTGGATTGTTGCAGATAATGTGCGCAAGGGTGCAGCGCTAAACAGCATTCAAATTGCTGAGGTTTTGATTAGAGATTATTTGTAGTCCTGTAAGTCGAATCATGCTATTCAAGCGAACAGCATGATTCAGGAGTATAAAACCCGAAATTGCTGGATGGTCAAAATCTGACAATTTTGGGTTTTTTTCGTTACTTTATGACAGCTAAAAAGGTCTATTCAGTTTTGATTCATCGCTTGTTTGATATAAATGTAATCTAGGCTTGTAGAATAAGCCTTGACAATATTTTAACTAATTCGGTTAATGATTGAATAACCATCTTGGATTTGAATCACAGGAAGACCTTCAAATACCACGATATTGAGGTAAAGAATGGATTTTATCATTGCTAAAAAACAGGGGAATAATAAGTGAATAAGAAAGCCTTGAGTCTAGCCGTATGTTTAGCTATGGCTTTGCCGACAGCATCCAGGGCCTTAAGTCTTGGTGATATTGAATCAGATTCAAGTCTGAATCAGCCCTTTCGTGGCACAATCAAGCTGCTCTCGACAAGTCTTGCCGAAGCAAGTTCTCTGCGGGTGCGCGTGGCTCCTCCAGCCGTTTTTAATCGCGTAGGAATAGACAGACCCGCTTTTCTCAACAACATCCGCTTCAGAACGACGGTTAAAGATGGCAAGCCTGTTATTCTGGTAACATCCAGTCAGCCAATTAAAGAACCATTCTTAAACTTTTTGCTGGAAGTTAGCTGGCCAAATGGACAGCTCCTTAAAGAATATACGGTATTACTTGACCCTCCTGTTTTAATCCAGCCTGATACCGCAATTGCAAGCAATACAGTAGGGGTTCGTGAAGAACCGGGAAACCAGGTTTATAGTCCTGCTATCACCCCTGTGCAAGCTCAAAGACAACAACCCAAACGTGTTGTACGAAATGTTGCATCACAATCAGGATTGCGCAGACCAGGTCCTCCGCGACGTGCTTCGGCATCTGCATCCAGAGTACGAACCTATCGCGTAAGAAGTGGCGATACTCTTTATAAAGTTGCCCGCAAGCTAGGCTATAAGGGAGTTCGTAACGAGCAGATGGTAATGGCTCTTTACAATAAGAATAAACATGCTTTCAGCCGGCGCAATATGAATCTTCTGAAAGCGGGTGCCCGCCTGGCGCGTCCTTCCTATCAGGAAGCCAGATCAATCAGTTCACGAAAAGCGAAAGCACAAATCCTTGCCCAGGCGAGAGAGTGGAAACAATGGCGTGCAGGCGCTGTTGCAAAATCCGCGGCAAAACGCAAACATCAAGTTGCTGCAAACACAGCCAGGAAGCCCGCTCATGTTGAGGTCATGGGCAGCAATCAATCTGTAGATGCGATTAAAACTCCTGGTAGTGGAGGCTCTTCTGCTACAGTCAGAGAGCTGAAAAAGCAACTTGCCCAGACTAGAGAAGCATTAACTGCCAGGGAAAAAGAGAACGAAGATTTAAAGTCTCGTATTTCTGAGCTGGAATCACTACTGCGCAAGAAAAACAAGTTAATTACCCTGAAAAGTGAACAATTAGCCCGCTTGCAGGAAAAAATGGGCAAGGCGGGAGTTGCCGGGTCAACTGCGTCCGAAATAGATGCGCTTGGCGATAATTCAGAGAACGGAGTGGCTACAGAGCCTGTTGCTTCCACCAGTATTGATGATGAAGGCACGGATATTAACCGCCAGGTTGCTGATGAACAATCAAAGCATCGTGGTGAAATTCTGCGTAATGAGCAGGATCAGCAGGCGATTGTAAGCGATACTGCAACAGCCTCCCAGGATGTTAGCGATAATGAACCTAGCCCGTTTAAGCAAGACAATGTAGATGAAGGTGACTCGCTTGATATTATGGGTCTGTTAGGTTCACCTGCTGCCATGGGCATTGGTGGCGGTACCTTGTTAGCCCTGTTGGGTGGGCTCTGGTTTATGCGCCGTCGCAAGCAAGGCGAGGATGGTTATCAGGAGCCGATTGATTTTGATCTGGACGATCATAGCAGTGACGTGACTTTTGACGATTCTTCAGTAGAGACAGGTTTGGACTCGGAATCCACACCTTTTGATGACCATGAATTTGATGATTCTGATACCATCATCAACAAAGAGTCTCACCCTCATAAAGAGGACATCACCAAAGGCAATGAGCAAGAAGATATTTTACAGGAAGCTGATGTCTACATTGTCTATGGTCTGCATGATCAGGCAGAATCCGAGCTAAAACGCGCAATTGACAATGACCCTAAAAATCTGGCTTATCGTGCAAAACTGCTTGAAAACTATAAAGCAGCTGGAAACAAGGAAGCATTTGAAGCCGAAGCAAAAGCCTTCATGGATCTGGATGTTGATGGTAAAGACGCCTATCTGGATGATATAACAGAATGGGGAAAAGCACTCTTGCCTGAAAGCAAACTGTTTGGCAGCGAAGGCTTAAAAGCAGCGGGTGCGGCTGGTGTAGCCATGGTAGCAGGTACAGCATTGGCAAATTCTGGTGACGATGCTACCGAGAATAAAGGTCAGATAAGCCAGGATGGAGCAGACTTGTCAGAAGTGGATGTGGATGATAGCAGCCTGGAAGACCTGAATATTGATGATCTCCTCTCGGAAGATACAGATGACATTGATGATCTTGCCAGTTTGAATGACGATCTGGATATAGATATAAAAGACCTGGAAGAGCTGGATGATCTCGATGATGAAGTAGACCTCGATGATCTGGACGATCTTGATCTGGATATCGCGGATGAATTTAACTTTGATCTCAATGAAGATAATAAAGATAAAAAATCTGCTGAAGCTAAAGAGCCTGAGAGCTCCAGTGAAGAACTTGATCTTGAAATGGCATCAACAGAAAAATTGCTTGAATCCGCAAAAAAAGAAAATGCAGATAATATTAACTTCCTTGATCTGGATGAAGCTGAAGAGTCTGATTCAGAAAAGCCTGATGAGGCAAATCTTGACTTGGCAAATCTCAATCTAAACCTGGATTCTGAAGATTTTGAAAAAATCATGCCAAAGGATAATGCCTATAAAAAGCAGGAAGTAGAAAATCCTGAAGAAGACAATCTACTCGCGGATTTTGACGATAATATATCCTTCCTTGATCTGGATAATGATTCAGAAGTAATCGAAGAAACCCAGATAGATACCAAACTGGATCTTGCCAGAGCCTATATTGACATGGGCGATATTGAAGGCGCCAGAAGCACGCTTGAAGAAGTATTGCAGGAAGGTAGCGACGAGCAAAAGCGCGAGGCAGAAAACCTGCTTCATCAAACAGGGTAAAATCTGTTTGCTTTAAACTGACCTAAAAAGCCAGCGTTTGCTGGCTTTTTTATATGGCGAAGTAAATTTTCTGATGTAAGGGATTATCGGTAGTAGCTCTTTACAAAAACAACGCGCTCTATCTAATTGTGGGATTCTTAAGCGTGAAAAGTATATACTGGCAACTATGACAAAATATGCTGCCTGTATTGAATATAATGGAACCGCCTATTGTGGCTGGCAACGCCTTGCTCATGCTGCCTCCGTGCAGGAAGAAGTCGAAAAGGCGCTGTCATTTGTTGCCAATCAGACAATCAACCTGAGCTGTGCGGGCAGAACGGACAGTGGCGTACATGCCATCGGTCAGGTTGCCCATTTTGAATCAAGCGCGAACAGAAGCACAACAGCCTGGCGCATGGGCTGCAATGCCAATCTTCCCGATGATATTGTATTGCGCTGGATACAGCCCGTAAACGACAGTTTTCATGCGCGCTTTTCAGCAATCTCACGTCGTTATCGCTATATTATATTAAACCATCAAACAAGACCCGCCATACTCAACAATCGGGTTTGCTGGTTCCGTGATTCACTGGATGAGAAGCTAATGGATTCCGCAGCAAAACGCTTATTAGGTGAAAATGATTTTTCAAGTTTCAGAGCTTCTGCCTGCCAGGCAAAACACGCGATGCGCGAATTACAGGAAATCAATGTAAGCAGGGAAGGGAAATATATATACATCGACGTAGTAGCAAACGCCTTTTTGCACCACATGGTACGAAATATTGTTGGAAGCCTGTTTGAAATAGGGATAGGAAACAAGCCAGTTACATGGTTTGATGAATTATTGTCAATAAAGGACAGAACACAGGCAGGCATTACCGCCCCCGCCTGTGGTCTCTATTTTGTGAGTGTCAGGTATCCAGATGAATATCAACTTGCCGAAGCAGAAGCTCCTTTTTTTGGGCTTTAAACTGATTTAATCCAGTAAGGACATGATGAAACAGTTGAACTACCCACCCCCCCTGTTTTTTATATATTTTTCCGCGATCGTACAAACCACAGAGAACATATGCGTATCGCAGCCTGCACATTAATAATATCTGGTCGCATTAATATTAGTGTCATGGACTTACGCAGTTTCTAGTAAATTGCTATAGCTTTTATCAAGAGACAAGAATATGCAAAAGTAAGACCTGACCCGTTATCTCCAGAGTGCAGAGGAAAAAATAGGTAAAAACAGGGGGGATGGGTAGCCCGTATGAAGCCCCGCGGAATACGGGGAATATGTGCAACATATTCCAGGTGGGCAGGCACATTGTTATTTAGAGATGGCGGTTACCTATTGATACCAAGGCGTGTAATTGACCCTTGTCCCCCGTATTCCGCAAGGCTTCATACGGGCTACCTTGCTGGAGCATCTGACATTTTGCCCAAAGAACTGAGGGGTTGAGGGTGAAAGCTTAGTCCAGAAACTCCAGTGCTTCTTCGAGGCGACGCGCTGTCATAATTTTCATGCCTTTAATAGCTTGTTGCGGCTTGTTTCCTTGTGGGATTATGGCGCGTTTAAAGCCATGCTTGGCGGCTTCCTTGAGGCGTTCTTCACCATTCGGAACAGGGCGGATTTCACCTGCCAGACCAATCTCGCCAAAAACTACCAGATCCGCAGGGTGGGGGTGATTTCTAAAACTTGAAAGTGCTGCCAGAACCAGAGGCAGGTCAGCAGCGGTTTCAGTGATTTTCATGCCGCCGACGACATTAATAAAGACATCCTGATCAAACATTGAGATACCGCCATGACGGTGCAATACCGCCAGCAACATGGCAATGCGGTTTTGCTCCAGCCCCAGCACGACGCGCCGTGCCTGCTGCCCGTGGCTTTCATCAACCAGCGCCTGTACCTCAACCAGAAGCGGACGAGTGCCTTCGCGCGTCACCATAATAACGCTACCCGGCACAGGTGTTTCGTGACGTGAGAGGAAGATCGCAGAGGGATTACTCACGCCGATTAAACCCCGCTCGGTCATGGCAAACACACCTAGCTCATTGACCGCGCCAAAGCGGTTTTTTACCGCGCGTAAAATGCGATAACGCCCACCGGGGTCGCCTTCAAAATAAAGCACGGTGTCAACCATGTGCTCCAGCACCCTTGGTCCGGCGAGTGTGCCTTCCTTGGTAACGTGTCCGGCAATGAACAGTGAGGTATTGGTTTGTTTGGCAAAACGTGTCAGCCTGGCGGTGGCTTCGCGTACCTGACTCACCGAACCCGGAGCAGAGGTAAGTTCTTCGGTATGAATCGTCTGAATCGAATCAATCACCATGACATCGGGTTTTTCCAGCGAGGCGTGTTCAATAATGCGCTCGACACAGGTTTCGGTGAGCAGACGTAGCGGTTCAGGGTTTAATTGCAGCCGTTTGGCGCGCATTGATACCTGCTGCAAGGATTCTTCACCAGTAACATACAAAGAACGCAAACTGCCAAGGCTCGCCATGGTCTGAATCAAAATGGTGGATTTGCCAATGCCGGGGTCACCACCAATCAGAGTGACCGAGCCTTGCACCAGCCCGCCACCCAAAACACGATCCAGTTCGGATATGCCCGTGGTAGCGCGTGGAATCTGTTTTAGATCAATCTCGTGGATGGATTTAATCTGGCTAACATCGCCTGAATAACTTTGAAAACGGCTGCTTTTTGGTGTAGCAGAGGTACTGCTTGATTGGACAACACTTTCTTCCAGCGTATTCCATGCCTGACAATCATTGCACTGACCATTCCATTTGGAGTGAATCGCACCGCAGTTTTTGCAGACAAACTGTGTTCTGATTTTAGCCATGGCTTAATTGAGCAGAAAAAAAGTATGAAAAACAGGGGGGATGGGTATCTGAGGACAGAGGACAGAAGACAGAGGACAGAAGACAGTACCGTAGCCCGTATGAAGCTTTGCAGAATACGGGAAATGCGGGCTATATGGGTTGTTGTTCACTGCTCCCGTGTTTTGTTTCTCAACACAGGATACCCAAAAATATATAAAAACAGGGGGGATGGGTAGTAGAAGACAGAGGACAGAGGGGTTACACATGGTTAATGAGTGCTCCTGTGTTTTGTTCCTTGATACAGGCTATCATTATCATGCGGTTTGAAAATTAACGCGGCGATAAATATCACTGACCTTAAATGTCATGTCCACAGATTCAAGATGAAAACTGTGTTCAATAGAATATTCTTCACAGCGCCATTCCTGGCTGCGCCGAAAAATTTCAATCCTGGGAGTGTTCTGGGCGATTAATACATACTCCTGCAACTCGGGGATTTTCTGGTAACGCGCGCGCTTTTCGCTACGGTCAAGACGTTCGGTAGAATCCGACAAGACTTCAACAATTAAAAGCGGTTTTTCACGGTAATAGGGCGCATTGTCAGATTCATCACAGCAAACCAGAATATCGGGATAATAAAAACACTGTTCGTTGTCTCTTTCATAGCGAAGTTTCATGTCTGACATAAAAACATCACAGCCTTCCTCTAGCAGCGCATGAATCCCTGCAAACAAATTTCCCGCAATTATTCCATGACGAGCACTCGCTCCGCCCATGGCATATACATCGCCATTCACAAACTCATGTTTGACGGGCGTATGTTTTTCACCTTCGAGATAATCGCTGGCTGAAAGTTTTTGTTTTAGTGCGAGGTTAGACATGGATTCTCCGGATATTAAAGCATTTATTTGGTGCTCTACCGAGCAAACTTGTTGGAGTAATAACAATATTTTAGCATATCTTCAATCAGGGAAAATCACTGTTTAAGTTTTGGATAAATAATCAGGGTCTTGACGACATTATTCTGGGTTTTACGAATTTCCATCGGGTAGCCGTTAATCAATATGCTCACACCGGGTACAGGAATCTGCCCTAAATATTCGGTCACCAGCCCGTTAATCGTTTTGGATCGGCTCGTAGGCAGTTTCATATTAAAGCGGCGGTTGAGTTCACGAATGTGCATGGCGCCATCGACCCAGATACTGCCATCGCTGTGGATACGTGCTTCGTAATCAAAGTTGGCAGGCGAGGTAGAAAACTCACCAACGATTTCTTCCAGTATATCCTCAAGAGTAACCAGCCCCTGCACATCGCCGTATTCATCAACAACCAGTGCCATGCGCCGCTTGGCTTCCTGAAAATTAATCAGTTGTTGCGTGAGTGGCACGCCTTCGGGGGTGAAATAAGCGGGCACAATGGCATTTTCAAAATGTTTGCGTTCCATTTTGTCATCATGGAACAGCGGCAGCAGGCTACGCAGATGCAGAAAGCCCTGCACGTCATTGATCCCGCCCCGATAAACAATCATGCGGGTAAAATTGCTACGCAGAATTTGCTCTTCGATGTCATTCCAGTCATCGTTAAGGTCAATACCGCTGATTTCAGGGCGCGGAATCATAATATCATCGACGGTGGTTGATTCCATGTCGAGTACACGCAGGAGCATCTCCTGATGATTTTTGGGGATTAGACCGCCAGCTTCATTGACAACTGATTTCAGCTCTTCATGGCTGAGTGACTGCAGTTCGTTATTGTGCGGATCAATCCCGACCAGACGCACAATGCTGTTTGCAAGCAGATTAATCAGCCACACCAGCGGGTAGGCGATTTTGAGCAAATGTATATAAATATACGAAGCGGGCAAGGCTATTTTTTCGGCTTTCAGGGCAGCGATGGTTTTTGGCGTCACTTCAGCAAACACCAGTAACATCAGCGTCAGCGCGCCGGTGGCAATGGCAACACCGGTATTACCACCAAGACGCAGACCAATCAGGGTGGCAAGCTGGGTGATGAGGATATTCACCAGATTATTGCCAATCAGAATCACACCGATGAGCCTGTCGGGTTTCTCCAGTAACTGCATGGCAAGTTTCGCCCCCCGGTTCTTTCTTGCCAGATGCTTGAGTTTATAGCGGTTAAGCGCCATCAAGGCGGTTTCCGTGCCAGAGAAAAAAGCTGACATAAAAAATAACATCAGCAGAACAAAAAATAGCCAGCCAATTGGGATATTAGTGATACTCATATTGGATTATCTTTAAGTTGATTGTCCTCTGTCCCTCTGCCCTCTGTCTTCAGCAACCCATCCCCCCTGTTTTTATATATTTTTGGTTTCACTATGGTTATTTCCAGAGTAATCCATAATTACCCAGATTCCGGCAGCACCCAGTCTGGTCGGGGATAATGGCAGGTATAACCATTGGGGATACGCTGCAAATAATCCTGGTGCTCGGGTTCTGCCTCCCAGAAGGCGCCAACCGCAGAGACTTTGGTAACAACGGGGGCAGGCCACAAACCAGAGGCGTTTACATCGTCAATCGTTTTAAGCGCGATTTTTCTTTGTTCATCGGTGCAATAAAAAATCTCGGAACGATAGGAGCTGCCGCGATCATTGCCCTGGCGGTCAAGCGTGGTGGGATCATGTATTTGAAAAAAGTAGCTGAGCAGTTTGCGGTAGCTGAGCACCTCATTATCAAATTCTATTTCAAGTGCTTCGGCATGATTTCCGTGATTGCGATAAGTCGCATTTGGAAGTGTTTCATCTCCAGTGTATCCCACCCGTGTCGTCACCACCCCGGGCATTTTGCGGATTAAATCCTGCATTCCCCAGAAACATCCACCAGCCAGAA
>JALVDQ010000032.1 GCA_027008885.1 Thiotrichaceae bacterium
CATAAACAAACGTTCTTCGTGTTTGCTATTATTCACATTGAGAGTCACTTGTGTCATTTTTTATTTCCTCCTGTTTAAGGGTTAAAATATGAGGATAGACCTTTTTGTGACTCTCATGGTATCTACAAGACTTACATACCCATCCCTACTTAACGGCTTTCATTATCAAACTGCTTGTGTTGTGGTTTGGGATGGCATGGCTTGTCCTGTTTGCTTGCTAATGTCGCTAATAAGGAGTTACTTTAGCAATTTAAGAGAAAATGGGTACTTGTAGGTAATGTGCTGTTTCGCCTTCATTGCCGCAATTACGGCAAAAACCAGCCCTGCAACACCAACCAGCATGGCAACAATAATCAGCGGGCGGAACAGTGCGGAAAAAATCGTAATGACAAATGCCGCGAGTAATACGGTGAGCTGAAAATTAATCGCGTTCTTGCCCTGCTTGTCCAGAAAACGGCTGTCATTCCTTTTAAGAAGCCAGACAATCAGCGGTCCGAGCACAATTCCTATTGGTAGAATGATTGCCGATAATGCTGCCAGATGCGTGACCATTCCCCATTTTTTATCTTCTGTTCCTCTATTTGTCATTTTTTCATTCCTTGTATACTGATTATCTGAAAGATGTGTATGGCTTGCTGCTTTCCCTTATAATATAAGCCGAATCCGCATTAGTTTCACGGATTCCAGAAAATAAGTAGTTACATAATAATAAAAAAATCAAGTGATTCCCATGCGATTAAAGCATTTATTCCTTTCTTTGTTATTACTCTTTTTGGCTTCAGGCTCAATGTTTCTTTACGCCGACGGCTTTTACAAGTGGCGTGATGCCTATGGAAATATTCAGTATGGTGATAATCCACCCAAAAATGCCAGGCTGGAAAGGCTCGATTTGCCCCAGCTAACCGTGATTCAGGATTATGGCAGCCAGTGGCAATCAAAAGAAATAGATGGTTATAATCCCCCTGTAACCCCCCCGATAAAAAGAGCGATACGACAGGCAGCGTCATTTCACTATGAAAAATTTAATTTTATTGCGCCCAAAAGGGATCAGCTGATCCATGCAAAAGATGGCGATATTTCCGCAATGCTGAGTATTCGTCCACCACTTAAAGCGGGGCATAAAATTGTTTTTGTACTGGATGGTAAAAGCAGTGCGGCAGGCACTCTCCGCATAAGCAATTTTAGTGCCCTGGCAGGAGGTAAACATTCACTCTCAGCGCATATACTTAACGCCCAGGGAGAAAAAATAAAAGATACCGAAACGATCAACTTTCGCGTAATTCGCTTTGATACAGCCCAAAGCAAGAAACATAAACGCTAACCAGACCTGCGGAATACGGGAAAAATATATAAAAAACAGGGGGGATGGGTGTGGCAGAGGACAGTGTAGGGTCGGTGAAGTTTGTGTAACCGACCAGATTTAAACCTCGGTTATGATTGGTTTCGCAAAGCTACACCAACCCTACCTAACTACAAAAATATGTAAAAAACAGGGGGGATGGGTAGCTATATCTATGCTCCCTCTACCCTACTTTTTCGCCAGTACATCATCATCAGAAATCCGATTATCGCTCCTCCGACATGCGCGAAATGGGCAACGCCTCCGCCAAAAATGGAGAATCCGGTAACGCCTGAAAATAAATCCAGCGTAATCAGGGCAGGTACAAAGTATTTGGCGGCAACAGGATAAGGCAAAAAGATCAGGATTAATTTGTTATTCGGGAAACTGAAGGCATAAGCAACCAGAATGCCGTAGATTGCGCCGGATGCGCCGACCATGGGTCTGAGGTAGGTGCCAATTAAATCTATTGCCTGTTGCTCGCTAAGAATATTATCGGGGTAAACACCTTTATCAATCATTGACTGAATATCAAATCCGCTCAGTCCGGTTTCTTTCAGAATTTTGTAGACTGCATTAAATTCATAATAGTTAATCGCGGTATAAATCAGCGCCGCACCAATGCCGCAGGCAAAGTAGAAAATAACAAATTTTTTGCCACCCCATATCGCTTCCAGTTGGGAGCCAAACATCCACAGTGCAAACATATTAAAAAGAAGATGCGGGAGATTGGCGTGCATAAACATATGGCTAACAAACTGCCAAACGCCAAAATGACTATTTTCAGGAAAATAGAGTGCCAGTGATGAGCTCAAGTCCACTGACTGGCTGCCAAAGAAAAGCAGAACATTAATGGCAACAAGAATGGTAACGGCACTTAGGGAGTTTTTCATAATATTTGGCTTGAGTTGGTTGCGGACAGCAGTTGTATGGATGGCACGGCACAATTACCATTTAAAATATTTGCCAGGATCCATAAACTTCCAGTCTTTGCTGCCGTTATTGCCAAACGGTATAAACTTGCTAAAACCCTTCTTTGAATCCTGTCGCGGACGCATTGCGTATAGCAGTTGCTGTCTTTCTGCCTGGGGTAAATCCTGTGCCTGCATGACTTCGTCAAAAATGTCCTCGCGGCTTCCTTCAAAAGAACGCAGCTGCTTGTTTCCGTTTGGACCGAGGTAGTGAATGATGGCGCGGAATTTATCATCACCAAACTGCTTGATTTCAAGACCGTTAATTTCTTTCGGATTAGGTGTTTTTTGGGAGCCCAGAGTGACGGGTATTTCCAGAATCTTGCCCTTGCGAACCACTTTGAGCCTGGCAATACGTCCGGGTCTGTCATTTCTAATGAGTTTTATCAGTTGCGCGGGATGATTCAGTTTGCTGTCGTTGTACGCAAAAATAACATCATAGGGCTTTAGATCGCTATTGCTGGCAGGCGAGTTGTCTGCAAATCCCTTGAATAAAATACCCTGCGTAACCCCGTCAGGTAACTGTGCAATCACCGAAGAGGGCAAAATATCAGTGATTAGTCCAAGATAGCCAGAGTATTCATTAAATGGTTTTTTTATGGCTGCCTGAGGCGGGGTTGCTGCTGGCAGCATAGCACCCGGCATTATTGCTTGTGCGGGAGGAGCGTAGGGATATTGTGGTCGCGGGTAGGCATAAGGCATTTGCGGAAACATGGCGGGCGGCATTGCATAAGGCATTCTTTGCACAGGTTGCGCAGGAATAACAGGGGCAGGGCGCACAGTGTTTTGCCCTGGAAAAAAGAAAGGCGCTTGAGCCAGAGCAGCAGAGAGAAGTAGCGGGTATAGCAATAGAGCGGGTAAAAGCGTTGTTTTCATTATGTAATTCCGTATATTCCAGGCGTTAAGAAGCTGTTCACAGATGTTAATTTCACATGGTAAACCAATTTATATTTCAGTTATACCCATCCCCCCTGTTTTTTATATATTTTAGTCCAATGCGACAAACTTGCTTATTGCGTCCATTTGCTCAGGGGTAAACAGGGCTTCGATTTGCGGGAAGAGTTCCCGTTCTTCCAGACGTGTGTGGTTCTTTAGCAATTCCCCAAATTCCGCCAAATCTTCTCTGGCTGTTTCCGGATTGAGGCGTGGAATCATCATGCGAATATAGCCATGCTCCTTTAATAGCCGGGTTGCCATCTCGACCAGCTCGGTATTTTCACTGTAATCTTTGAAGATGGGAGCAAACAGGGTGCGTTCTTCATGCTGAAAATGTTCTTCCAGCTCTGCTTCATTGTAATCCCTGATTGTCTGTATTGCCTGAAGAAGCTCGGCATCGCTACCATTGGCTGCGATATTGCTGATTTTCTTTGCCATGGAGAGGGAGCCATGATGTTCGCGTGAAAGTTTTATGAGTTGTTCTGCCCGTTTCATTGTTTGTTTCTCTTTTCCAGGTGGATATTACCGTGTGAATGATGGATGTGTATGCTGTTTCCGCAATGCGGACAATCAAGATGATGTGACATTTTCAATTCATTGCGCGCCTCGATTATCATCATGCTGGCATCCTGGCGACCAATTCCCAGCTCCAGCCTCAAATCATCCAGACGTTGCTTTTTTAGCTGTATGGAAGAATCACCGTCTTTCAGCCAGCTAAGTATTTTGAGTTTAAAACGCTCGCGGCGGCGGTTTATTTCAGTAGTAAAGCCTGATGCCAGAATACCTGCTGGCAATGCCGCCATGCCGATACCGAGGATAACAATGACAACACCAAATACTTTGCCCATAACGGTTATCGGAACCACATCGCCATAACCGACAGTGGTTAACGTAACCGTTGCCCACCACAGTGCTCTTGGAATACTGCCAAATTCCTCTGGTTGAATATCGCCTTCGACCAGAAAAATACCGGTTGCGGCAATCACGATCATAATCCATAAAATAAAGATGGCTGAAATCATCGTTTCAGCTTCCTGTTTGGCGACCGTGACCAGCAGCTCCATTGAGCGTGAATAGCGTGTCAGCTTGAACACACGCACCAGGCGCAGGGCGCGCAATATCAGTAAATCAGTACCAAAAAGCACCATAAAATAGGATGGCACAATGGCTAACAGGTCAATTAATGCCATCGGTGTGAGCATATAGCGCAAGCGACCCTTGACTGGATGTTTGCGTCTTCTGTCATCGTGTTCAACCGAAATCCATACCCGTGCAAAATATTCGAGTGTAAAAATCATCAGTGAGATGACTTCAAAAACCTCAAAAAAAATCTGGTAACGAGCATGGATTTGGGCTTCAGAGGAGAGAATAATGGAAATGACATTGAGTAAAATCAGCAACATCAGTCCCAAATTGATTAAATGTGACGGTATACCAAGTCCTTTGGCGTGGTTTTCCAGCACTTGATATAGCCATTGACGCAGTGTTTGCATTAAAGATGTTTGCCGTAGAATAAATGATCAAGCCGGACTTTATCAAATTTGGCAATGCCTGGCATTTTTCCCCACTGTTTAAAGCCAAATTTTTCTAACAGCCCAATACTGCCACTATTGCTGCCCAGTAGCATCGCAATAAGGGTTGTTATTCCCAGTTCCGGACAGAGTACAAGTGCTTGTTGCATCAGTTTTGATGCAACACCGTGGCGTTGATGCTGAAAGTGTATGTAGTAGCTGATTTCTGCGGTTTGCGCAAAGGCGGCGCGCCCTTCACGGTAGGCACTCAGGCTCAGGTAGCCGAGAACCTGATTATTCTGCACGGCTACCAGTATTGGGTATTTGTCTGCTGTATGCGCCTCGAACCAGCCGCGTCGTTCATCAACTGAAAAAGTTTGTGTGTCTGCGGTGCAGTTTCCCGCAAGAATCGCCTGATTGTAGATCTCAACCAGTGCCCCAA
>JALVDQ010000033.1 GCA_027008885.1 Thiotrichaceae bacterium
CCGCTCAAAATTAATCTAACAATTTAGCCCCTGTTTTCTGATCTTCTTCGTTATTGCTTTGGTCACATAGCCCACTATGCTCCCGTCGCAATGCCTTGATTATCAAAAAACAGGAAACGAAATTTTGCTTGGGTACTTAATATCAGTTCAAGACAGGAAATCCGGATAAAAAATGAGTATAAAATCAGATCAGTGGATTCGCCGTATGGCGCAGCAGCAGCAGATGATCAAGCCGTTTGAGGCGGGGCAGGTGCGTGAGAGCGAGGGTCATCGCATTGTTTCCTATGGTACCTCAAGTTATGGTTATGATGTGCGTTGCGCTGATGAATTTAAAATTTTCACCAATATTAATTCTGCGATTGTTGATCCCAAGTCATTCGATGAAGACAGCTTTGTTGATTTAAAATCGGATGTTTGTATTATTCCGCCCAATTCGTTTGCTTTGGCTCGCACGGTTGAATATTTCAGGATTCCGCGTAGTGTCCTGACTGTCTGTTTGGGCAAATCGACCTATGCGCGGTGTGGCATTATTGTGAATGTCACGCCACTGGAGCCGGAATGGGAAGGGCATGTGACACTGGAATTTTCCAATACATCACCGCTTCCGGCGAAAATCTATGCCAATGAAGGTGTGGCGCAGATGCTGTTCTTTGAGGCAGATGAGGTGTGTGAAACATCCTATAAAGATCGTGGCGGAAAATATCAGGGGCAACAGGGTGTAACCTTGCCCAAGACCTGATAAGGCAAAAATATATAAAAAAAGGGGGGGATGGGTTTTCTCCCTGTATTGCAAACCGTACTATAATTCTTTGGGTAAGAGTTTTGTAGCTCAGATTAGACTGTGCATAATCCGGCAATACCTGGATTATGTATGCTAATTCATCTGCATATTAAGACTTCTTTATCCATTACTTTAACCATTACCGTATTATTTAATTAAGGGCAGCTTAAATGAATTCAGAAAAAGTCATCTTTGCATTTTTTATTGTCTTGGCACTGACGCTTAATTTTGGCTTTTTTCTGGGGGGAATGGATGATCCGTCGCATCATAATATCTATGAGTTTTTTGCCGCCATTGTGGTTAGTTTAATATCGACTGTACTTAAAGTGGGTGATCGCACTCATCTTGGCGCTGTGTTTTTGGCAACAAGTCTGGTGGCAGATTTACAGTTGCTTGCTGCTGCGGTTGTTTGGGGTTTTGTTTCCCATGTTTACGGACAAGAGTTACAGGGTCATGCGCTGGCAACGGTTATTTCGTTGTCAGGTGGTGCTTTGCTGGCTAACTTTATTTCGGTTATTCTCCTGGTGGTGGATACCATGACGGTGAAACGCTAACAGAATTATAAGAATATCAGGAAGATACTGTGCCAAACCTCATCTATGTTCTATTCAGGCGCTTACGCTCTCCGCTGATTACGCTGATTCTGGTGTATGCCATTTCAATGATTGGCTTTGTTCTTATCCCCGGTGTTGATGATCAGGGCAAGCCCTGGCATATGTCTTTCTTCCATGCCTTTTATTTTGTCAGCTTTATGGGAACCACGATTGGTTTTGGCGAAGTACCCTATGCCTTTACCGATGCCCAGCGTTTTTGGGTGATGCTTACCATGTATGCCACGGTGGTTGCCTGGCTGTACTGCATTGGTGTCTTGCTGAGTGTTTTTCAAGATGCATCTTTTCAACGAATGCTCAGGGCAAATGCTTTTAGAAGGCAGGTGAAGCATATTCGTGAGCCGTTTTATATTATCTGCGGTTATGGTGATACAGGCGCGCAACTGACCCACGCGATTTCTGAGGAAGGAATTTTGTGTGTGGTTATTGATATTAATCAGGATCGTATCAATGAACTTGAGGCTGATGATTTCCGCACCTTTCCGATCAGCCTGTGTGCCGATGTTTCGCTGTCGCAGGTTCTGGAAGACGCAGGTATCACCCATCCCTGGTGTAAGGGTATTATTACGCTGGTGAATGAGGATACGGTTAACCTTACGGTAGCCGTGACTGCCGAGCTGCTAAACCCTGAATTGCGCTTGATCTCGCGCGCAGAAACACCCGAAGCCGCTGCCAATATTTTGTCGTTTGGGGCGAATGAAGTGATTAACCCGTTTGAGACATTTGCATCGCGCCTGGCTTTGGCAATTAAATCGCCCAGTCTTTACTGCCTGTATGAATGGATGACAAGTCCCAAAGGTATGCCATTAAAAGAACCTCCCTTGCCGAAAAAAGGTTTATGGATTCTGTGTGGATTTGGGCGCTTTGGACATACCATTTATGAACACCTTAATGTGATTGAAGGCATTACCCCGAGGGTTATAGAGTCCGAGAGATCAGTGCGTGACCTGCCAGCAGCTTCGATTATTGGACGACCCACAGAAGCATCTGCATTACTAAAGGCGGGAGTTAAGGATTCGGTCGGTATCATTGCCGGAACGGATAATGATGCGAATAACTTGTCGATTATTATGACTGCACAGGAGTTAAATCATACATTGTTTCGTATCGCGCGCCAGAACCATGAAAAAAATTCACATTTATTCCAGAGCGCGCATCTTGAAATGTTAATGCAGCGTGGCACGATAATTTCCAATACCATTTTTGCCTTTATAAAAACACCCATGTTGAGTGATTTTTTACATATTGTTTCACGCTTTAATAATGATAAGGCAAATGAGTTATTAAGCCGGATAATTGCTGTCGTTTATGACGGCGTACCTGAACTCTGGGAGATTTGTATCAATCAGGATAAAACGCCCGCACTGTATGAGGTGATTAAAAAACAGCAGGTTATGCTTAAAGAAATAATTTATGGAAACAGCATCGCCGATACAAAACGTGCCAGAATGACTGCCTTACCACTGTTTTTAAAACGGGGTAAGGGCAATGTTCTGCTGCCTGAAGAAAACCGTATTGTTCAGGAAAATGATCGTTTTTTGATGTGTGGAACAAATGAAGCCCGCCAGAAAATGCTGCTGCTTCTTAATAATATCAACCTGCTGGAATCGGTGTTAAGCGGAAAAGAAGTTCCGGCAAGCTGGGTATACAAAAAGATCAGGGAACTAAGTACAAATTGAATTGCTGGATTGCGGTTGGATTACGCTACGATAATCCAACCTGCACAGAGTAAATCAGCAGGCATCAGAGTGCCCCTGACTGCCATAATTTATAGATATTAGAAAGCTTTAGAGCCTCAGCATATGGCTTAGAACTGCCATTAGCAGAATAAAGATGATACTGCCAAGCAGTGATTTGACGATAGGCGGCAGTGGTGTGCATACATCGCTATTATCATGTGCATAAGTATCCTGCCCGAGTAAACTCTTAATTAAACATTTCATATTAGGATGCTCCCCTAAGTAAATTAATATGTAAACTTCTACCTGGACTTAAGTACCCGCTCAAAAAAAACAGGAAACGAAATTTTGTTAAGTTAATCTTGTTTGGGTACTTATAGCACTTATATAAAAACACAAAAATAATCTGATCCGCTATTATCAGTTTTATTAATAGATATATATAAGTAGTTCCATTGGAGTAAGATTCTAGCAAAGGGAATACAGCAAAACAATAAAAACAGTTATGTTTTTTTATTAAAGTTTACTGTTTGATATTTCTCAAAGCCTTTGATTTGTAAGGTTTATTTTTTGTCCTTTTTATCGGGTGAATGACTCCTTCCGTTTTCTTCCGCTTTCTTTCTGGCAAGCTTTTTGGCTCTCTTTTTGGCTTTTTTCAGGGCTTTCTTTTTCTTTTTTCTCTCCTTTTTCTCGGCTTTTTCCTGTGCTTCGATACGATCCAGTTCGGCTTCCATTTCTTCATCGGTCATTTCATCGAAGTCAATGCTGTCACTAAAGAATTTTTCTTCCTCGTGAATGGTTTCATTATTATCGGCATCATCAGCATTATCGGCAGAGTGATCACTTGCAGATTTGTCCGGCGTGTCGGAGCCTGTGTCAAATGAATCGTCTTCTGTATAGCCATCAAAAATAGAGTTATCAAAAGACGAGCCTGCGTTGTCTTTATCTTTATCCTTTTCTTTTCCTTCTTCTGTATAGGTGTATTTGTCATCTTCCCAGAGTGTATCGGCGGCTACCGCAGGCGTAGCTGAAGTTTTCTCTGCATCATTATTAGTATCATCGTAATCATAGTCACCCGCGTCGATTTTTTCTTTGGCTTCTTCTGCTTCTTTTATGCGCACCTTGAAGTATTTACTGAAGAATAAACCAACTTCAAACAGCATCCACATGGGGACAGCCAGCATAATTTGTGAAATCACATCGGGTGGGGTTAATAACATGCCCAGAATAAAGGCACCGACAATGACATAGGGACGTTTGTTTTTGAGGCTTTCTACGCTGGTCATTCCGGTGCTGATTAGCAAAATGGTGGCGATTGGCATTTCAAAGCCAAAACCAAAAGCTAAAAACATCATCATGGTAAAGTCCAGATACTGTCCGATATCCGGGCTGTATATGGCAACATCAGGCGCAAACTTGGGAATGATGGTAAACATCATTGGCAAAAGTATGAAGTAAACAAAAGCAATGCCAAGATAGAACAGAAATACGCTGGAAGCTAACAGGGGGTAAACCAGTCGTTTTTCATGCTTGTATAAGCCCGGCGCGACAAATGACCATAACTGGTAAAGCAAGTAGGGCAGAGCAATTAAAAACGCGACAAGCAAGGTCAGCTTCATGGGAACCAGAAAAGGGGCAATCGTTCCGGTGATAATCATTTGCTGGTTTTGATCAGCAAGTGGTGCGGCCAGCCAGTTGTAAATCTCTTTTGAGAAGGGAAACAGGGCGAAAAAGATAACGCCAACGGCAATCACTGCCCTGAGCAAACGATCACGCAATTCAATTAAATGAGAGAGAAAACCTTGTTCCTGGGCTGTGCTTGCGTCTGTTGTGCTCATTTTTTCCTGATGGATGATTGCGCATCCTGCATACTGTCATCAAGTAACTGACTAGCTTCGCTGAGTTCGTTGCCAATATCTTTTTTGGTGTTTTTCATCATGTCGCGTAATTCACCAATTTCCTCTTTCTGCTTTGCCAGCATGGATTGTAATTCATCCGCGCGGATTTCACGCTCAATATCGTCACGCGTGGTTGCGACAAAGGCTTTGACCTTGCCAATAAATTTGCCGACCTTGGCAGCAACCT
>JALVDQ010000034.1 GCA_027008885.1 Thiotrichaceae bacterium
GTTCTCATCGCGCAACCGCAATCATGTGCGCTTTCATAATATCAAGACCTTTGATGATCACTACAATGACAATATTCGCGGTCACATAAATGCCATCAAACCTGGCTACTATACGCGTATGGGAACTGCCATTCGCCATGCCAGCAAACTGCTGTCCGCAGAGCCATCCAGCAAAAAACTGCTGCTGATTATTACCGATGGAAAACCCAATGATCTGGATAAATACGAAGGTCGCTATGGCATTGAAGACACCCGCCATGCGATTATCGAAGCCGAAAAAATGGGGCTGCAACCCTTTTGTGTCACCATTGATGAACAGGCAGAAGACTATCTGCCCTATCTGTTTGGGCAACGCTCCTTTGTGGTGGTAAAAAATGCCGAAGAATTACCACGAAAACTGCCGTTGTTGTATATCAGGCTAACGAATTAAGAAAGCTGCCAATATCGTGTTCCTTGAACTGAACTCCGAAACTTGAGAGTTAATTTATTTGATATTGATACCAACTTGTTGAGATAACCCATCCCCCCTGTTTTTTACATATTTTTATTATACTAGGAGCCTGTCTGAGAACTAGAAATTGACTGCAAATCCCACAATCATCATAATCTGAGCTTATCAAGTTCGTTAAATAGAGTGACTATTCGCCTCTCTTGATAAACTCACCTTATAACAATTCTGAAATTTTCGTTTCAATCCCAGTTCTCGGACAGCCTAGTACAGCAACACTTTTTAAAGTCCCCTATAGGGGATCAGTAAATCCCACGCCTTTAGGCAGCAAGGGAAAAGAATTGGCACTATACTTGGATAATGGAGCATTATAAAAAGAGGAAGTCACACAGTCTGGGATGACTTTTTGATTCTGTACTTTTAAATCAGGCAAAAAAGTCATTGCCTATATGCGTGCAATAGCCTGTTTTTCCTGTATGACGTGCTCCTGTGTCATCTGTATGAAGGTATTGAGTATGCTTAATACCCGCTTCAAGCACTGCATCCTTCTCTTCATGAAAGCAATCCTGCTTTTGTGTCATCAGGTTGCTTAGTTGCCCACTTGAAATATCAATCTTTAAATCATGCAGTTGTTACAGCAACAGAGATTAGCGTAGCGTAATCCAACATAGTGCCACGATTTTGTCGGATACGCTTGGGCTAATCCGACTTGCAAAAAACAGGTTTGACTCACTACCTCCCAGGTAGTTTTTGTGCTTTAGAATGCTGTATATTCCAATAGGGCTTAAGGTGATTTATACTTGTCCGGTGAAAAATAATCTGCCAATAAAACTTCCTTTACTTTTCTTGAGCGTTTTTTATGCTACGTTTGCGTTTGCCGAGACTCATACTGAAACTCAGGCGTGGACGAATTGTGCGCTCAGTCTTAATCAACAGGCGGCTCAATATCCTAAAATCACACCGCGACCCTATCCTGATGCAGTGTATCTTGGCGCAGATGAGGGTGATATACAGTTACATGGAACTTCAAAACTGTACGGCAATGTGATTATTCAAAATAATGATATTTTGTTTAATGCGGACAATGCGAGTTTTAATAAACAGAATAATCTGGTGAATGCGCACGGAAACGTGATTTTGTCCAGTTCCAATGCCATTCTGAAAAGTCCTTCGATTCAGTACAATATTAAAAACAGAACGGGAGTGATTGAAGCGGCAGAATATGAAGTGGGTGCAGAAGGCGCACATGGAAAAAGCCGCCAGATTAGACAAGTCGATAAAAATAATCTGTTGCTTAGTGAGGCAACTTACACCACTTGTCCCGTGTCGGTCGATAGCTGGCATTTTTCTTCATCAAAAATAAGGCTGGATAAAGAAACGCAAATTGGTCATGCCGAAAATGTTACCTTGAGGGTAGGGGATGCGCCTGTTTTTTATTTTCCCTGGCTTAGATTTCCACTTAATAATCAAAGGCTTTCCGGTTTTCTTGCGCCTCGCGCCCGCTTGCAAAGTAATGCCAGTGTGAGCCTCCCTTATTATTTTAATTTGGCTCCAAATTATGATGCGACAGTAACGACGTCACTATTAAAAGACAGGGGAGTCAAGTTTGATAATGAATTTCGTTATCTGATAAAAAATCATCAGGGCACAATTAACTATGATTTTTTACCGGGTGACAGTGCCTACGATAATCAGTTTCGTGATTATTTTGAAATAAAGCACCACACGACGCTGGATCAGTTTAGCAAAATCAATTTGGTGGCAGAGGGTGTCTCTGACAGTGATTATTTTGATGATTTTTCGACATCACTCGAAGACAGTACCCGTTCGGCATTACAGCGTCGCCTTGAAATTGTGCGTTCAGAGGGTAACTGGTCTGCAAGTGCTGCTGTTGAAGATTATCAAATTCTGGATGTGACGGATGCGCCCTATGCGAGGCTGCCTGAAATTAAATTGAGTTATCATCCAAAAAGCAAGCCAATGGAGTTTAAGGTGGGGCTGGATTCGGAACTGGTTTATTTTGAAAAAAATCATGCAACCACAGGAACCCGGGCGGATCTGAAGTTATTTGTATCAAAAAAATGGGGAAATGATGGCTGGTTTGTTAAACCCAGGCTGAGCCTTGAACATACTGTTTATTCATTGAATACAAATGATAATAAACTGATAAACCGTACCTTGCCCATTTTTACACTGGATAGCGGTTTGTTTTTTGATCGTGAAATCAAAATACAGGATAAATCCTACACTCAAACACTTGAGCCACGCCTTTTCTATATTAAAACACCGTATAAGGATCAAAGTGATATTCCCATTTTTGATACCGCAAAGATAAATTTTTCGGCAACTAACCAGTTGTTTTCCGAGAACCGCTTTACCGGCAAGGATCGTATTGCGGATAATGACCAGTTAACTTTTGCGGTCACGTCACGCATTCAGGACAGGAACCTGGGTAAAGAGTTGTTTCAGGCAAGTATTGGACAAAGCTTTAGCTTTGCCAATAAAAAAGTCACCCTGCCAGGTGGAACTATTCAAACCGGACGGCGCTCTGATCTGGTACTGGAATTGAGTGGCAGCTTAAATGATCGCTTCAGGGTGGCAGCGTCAGGCATCTTGAACAAGGATAAAAGAAACATACCAGGCTATGAACTTCGTCTAAACTACCATGACAACAGGAAAAGAATTGCTAATATCAGTTATCGCAAACTGGATACCGAATTAAAGCAGGTGACGTTTTCAGGTGCATTGCCGCTTAATGATAAATGGTCAATGGTTACCAGTATTGATCAGGATGTGAAAAATAATCGCAATTTGCAAACCTTGTTGGGTTTTGAGTATAAAGATTGTTGCTGGAAAGCAAGAATTGTGGCAAAACGCTATCTTACCGCCGATAATAAGCACTATGAAACTCCGCTGTTTATCGAGTTTGAGTTAAAGGGGCTAGGTAGTCTGGGAACGGGAGCCAGCAAGGAAATAAAGGATAATATATACGGATATGATGATTATTAAGGAAAAATATCGACGCAGTTTTACAGGCATATTGTCTCTGTTTTTATTTGCGCTTTTGCTTTGCTCACCGCTGCAGTCCAGAGAAATTCCGCTGGACAAGATTGCAGCTATTGTCAACGATGATGTGGTCATGCTGAGTGAAGTATTGCAGACTGCACGCAGAATCAAGGCATCCGGTCAGGTGCAGTTATCGGATAAGGAGCTTGTAAAGAAAGTCCTGGAACAAATGATTCTGGAAAAGTTACAGGTGCAAAAAGCAAAGGAAATTGGTATCACTATCGACGATGTGGCTCTAAATGAGGCAATGCAACGCATCGCAGCGCAGAACAAGCTTAATCTACAGCAGTTCAGGGTGGCGCTCAAAGGTGAGGGCTTAAACTATAAGGACTTCAGGGAAAGCATACGCGAGAAGCTTTATATTGAGGCATTAAAGAAACGCCAGCAGGGGAGAAACAGAAAGATTACCGAAAGCGAAGTGGATAGCCTCATCCAGGCTGAAAGTCCGCGTCTGAACAAGGATGTGACATACCATATAGAGGATATTTTATTGCCTGCTGCAAACGGCATATCAGTGCAACAGTTTAATCAGAAGTTAAAGCAGGCGCAGAATCTTAGACGGAAGTTACTCGCAACTCCGGGAGAAATACCTGCCGCTGTTCTCAGGCAGTCAGGCGCGAGTAGCAAGGATATTGGCTGGAAAACAACCCGGGAGCTTAGTCCGGTATTTATTCGCACCTTGAGTTTAATGGGCGAGGGTGAGCTTTCTGATGTTATCAGGGATGCCAGGGGTTTTCATATCTTGAAGTTACTTGAGCAAAAAGGTGGAAAACGCAAAATCACCCAGCAAGCTCATGTCAAACATATTCTGATTTCAAAGGATACGCCCAATGCAAGGCTCAAGGCGATTCAAATCAGAAATAAAATTCTTGCCGGAGAGAGCTTTGCAAAACTCGCAAGAAAATATTCGGCAGACAAGGGAAGCGCAATGGAAGGCGGTGATCTGGGCATGACCGATCCTGCCGGGTTTGTCCCGCCGTTTGCAAACGCAGTCAGAAACTTGCCCCTGAATACGCTTAGTCAACCGGTTAAAACACGTTTTGGCTGGCATCTGATTGAAGTTCTTGAACGTAAAGCATCGGACAAGACTCGTGAGGCACTCAAGCTGCAAGCGCAGAGTCTGATTTCCAAAAAAAATCAGTCGGAAGAATATAAAAACTGGTTGCAGGGTTTAATGGATGAAGCGTTTATTGAATATCGTATTTGAACCAGAAATTTAACCCGCGACTCATACTAAACAAGGCATACAGAAATAATGACAACAAGCATTCCCCGTCTGGCAGTTACGCCAGGTGAACCCGCTGGTATCGGACCAGATTTAATTATTCAGCTGGCAGCAAGCACAGCCCCCGAAAATGCAGAGCTTATTGTTATTGCAGATAAGCAAATGATGCAACAACGAGCCGCGCTATTGAACATTCCCGTCCGTTTTACTGATTATCACGCAAGCACAGACAAATACACACACCGGGCAGCAGCCAATCAAGCCGGTGAAATCAAGGTTCTTGATATTAAATGCGCCGAAACGGTAGAGCCTGGGGTACTAAATTCTGCTAATTCACACTATGTTTTGGAAACGCTGACTCGTGCAACCAAAGGCTGCCTCTCGAGTGAGTTTGATGCGATTGTTACCGCACCAT
>JALVDQ010000035.1 GCA_027008885.1 Thiotrichaceae bacterium
TGCCTGAACTGGGTAAACGCGGCTATCCACAAAAAATGATGCTGGGTACGCTGGCTGGCTCGGGCACACTCGGCTTTTTAATTCCACCTTCGATTATACTGATTGTCTACGGCGTTTCGGCTGAGGTATCCATCTCACGCCTGTTTATAGCGGGGATTATTCCCGGCATCATGCTGGTAGTGCTGTTTATGGGATATACCGCAATCTGGTCAATTTTGCACAAAGAGCAGATACCCGCAGAAAACGATACTGAAATCAGCCACATGAGCCTGACGCAGAAACTTTACGCCACACGTCGCCTGTTTCCCGTAATGGGGCTGATTCTGTTTGTGCTTGGCTCCATTTATGCGGGCTGGGCTACGGCAACCGAAGCCGCAGCGCTGGGCGTATTTGGTGCCTTGTTTCTATCTTTGCTTACGGGCAACCTGAATCTGCAGACCTTTAAACAAAGTTTATTAGGCGCAACACGCACCTCCTGCATGATTACCTTTATTATTGCCGGAGCCGCATTTTTAAGTCTGGCAATGGGGTTTACCGGCATTCCCCGAATGCTGGCAGAACAGATCGCGCAGATGGGTTTAAGCTCACTGCAACTGATTGTGGTTCTGACGCTGTTCTTTATGGTGCTGGGATTTTTTCTGGATGGCATTTCAATGGTGGTGCTGACCACTTCGATTATTTTACCCATGGTTGAAAAAAGCGGTATTAACCTGCTCTGGTTTGGTATCTATGTCGTATTAGTCGTTGAAATGTCTCAGATAACACCACCTGTCGGCTTTAACCTGTTTGTCATACAGGGACTCAGCAAAATCAATATTCTAAAAATAGCGGGCTATGCCATTCCTTTCTTTTTGCTGTTGCTGCTTGCCATTGTCTTGCTGACACTATTCCCGCAAATCGCCACCTGGTTGCCCTCTCTGATGACTAACGGATAATGTTTAACGGATAATGACTAACGAATGACCAAAATGACAAACAAATGGCAATTCTGGATTGATCGCGGCGGCACGTTTACCGATATTGTAGCGCGGTAGCGCGCCTCTCCGATGGCACTCTTAAAATCACAAACAGCGCGAACGTTAGGACGACCAAACGAACCGCTTATCAAGCCCTTAACTTATTGATAATCGTCGATAATGGTAGAATGGATCTAATATTAGATGCTTAAAAACAGTAATTTGATATGTCCGTCTAATCGGCGTACAATTCCAACTATGAATACAAAACAAGAAAATTCAAATTTAAAAGATGAGCGTATTTATGCGAGAGTAACAGCTGATCATAAATGCCTTTTCGAACAAGCCGCCAGTTTACGAGGTTTATCTTTGACGGACTTTGTCGTCTTGTCGGCTTATGAACAAGCAGTGAAAGTTATCAAGGATTCAGAGACTGTATTGCACCTTAATTCTCATGATAGTCGTCACTTTGTTGATTCATTACTAAGTCCCCGGTCTGTTAAGAATATACCCCGACTTGCTCGTGCGTTTCGTGAATACAATCATGATCCTCAGTAATAATGTTGTCTTCCTATACTGTATCGCCACTTGCCAGGCAGCATGATCGTACTCAATTTTCCTGTGGTTACGAGATACTAGATCGTTATTTAAGTAAACAAGCCTCCCAAGATATAAAACGTAGAGTTGCTGCTGTATTTGTTCTGACAGAACAAAGGAACTCTGTCGTTAAAGGTTATTACACATTATCAGCGACATCTGTATTACTGCATGAACTCCCAAAAACATTGCAGAAAAAACTACCTAAGTATCCATCACTGCCAGCAACCTTAATAGGTCGTCTTGCTGTAGACAAAACAGTCCAGGGAAAAGGTGTTGGAGAAAAACTTTTGGTTGATGCGCTGATACGCGCTTACCAACATTCTCAAGATATAGGATCAATTGCCATCGTAGTTGATGCTATTGATGAACAGGCTAAACGTTTTTATTTGCATTATGATTTTCTGGCATTTGATGGTTATGATCAGAAACTATTTTTGCCAATGCTAGAAGTAAAAAAGTTATGTCGTATTAGTCGTTGAAATGTCTCAAATAACACCACCTGGACACTGTTCCCGCAAATCGCCACCTGGTTGCCTTCCCTGATGACTAACGGATAATATAACGAATGAGCAAAATGACAAACAAATGGCAATTCTGGATTGATCGCGGCGGCACGTTTACCGATATTGTAGCGCGCCTCCCCGATGGCACTCTTAAAACCCACAAACTGCTGTCTGAAAACCCGCAGCAATACAGCGATGCCGCGATTCATGGCATACGTCATCTGCTTGGTGTTGATGCCAAAAGCAGATTACCGACTGAAAAAATCTCAAGTGTAAAAATGGGTACAACGGTAGCCACCAATGCACTGCTGGAGCGTCAGGGCGAGGACACGCTGCTACTCATCAGCAAAGGCTTTAAGGATGCCTTGCGTATTGGCTACCAGACCCGCCCGGATCTGTTTGCGCTGGATATCAAGCTGCCTGAAATGCTTTACAAAAGAGTGCTTGAAGTGAATGAGCGCATCAATGCCGCAGGTCAGGTATTGCAAGCGCTGGATGAAAGCAGCGCGCAAAGTGATTTGCAAGACGCCTACAACAGCGGGCTGCGCTCGGTTGCCATCGTTCTGATGCACGCCTACCGCTATCCACAACATGAAAAAAGGCTGGCGCAACTGGCAGAGCAGACCGGCTTTACACAAATCTCGGTGAGCCATCAGGTAAGCCCGCTCATAAAGCTGGTTTCGCGTGGTGACACGACGGTTGTGGATGCCTACCTGAGCCCGATTTTACGCCGTTATATCAATCAGGTCGATCAGGCACTTGAGGGAATGCAGGGGCAGATCAAGTTTATGCAATCCAGCGGTGGTTTAACCGATGCCAAACTGTTTCAGGGCAAGGATGCGATTCTCTCTGGTCCAGCCGGTGGCATTGTCGGCATGGTGCGCACCGCAGAACTGGCGGGCTTCAGCAAAATCATCGGCTTTGATATGGGCGGCACTTCAACCGATGTGAGCCATTACAATGGAGAAAATAATGAAAATGGTGAAAGCAGGGAGAATACGGGCGAAACAGGCAATCTAACAAGAAGCAACAATTTTGAGCGCACCCTGGAAACCGAGGTTGCCGGAGTCAGAATGCGCGCGCCCATGATGCTGATTCATACCGTTGCCGCCGGTGGTGGTTCGATCCTCAATTTTGACGGTGCGCGTTATCGGGTCGGACCAGAATCAGCCGGTGCAAATCCGGGACCTGCCGCCTATCGCAATGGTGGTCCCTTAACCATTACCGATTGCAATGTGATGCTGGGCAAATTACAGCCTGATGAATTTCCCGCTGTATTTGGCAAGCAGGCAGACCAGCCACTGGATGCAGACAGCGTCCGGCAGAAGTTTTCCGAGCTTGCCAAAAGCATCGGAGCCGCAACTGCCAGCAAGCCCTCAGCCGAAGAAGTCGCCAGCGGTTTTTTGCAGATTGCGGTAGAGAGCATGGCAAATGCCATCAAGAAAATTTCGGTACAGCGGGGCTATGACGTGTCTGATTACGCGCTCTGCTGCTTTGGTGGCGCGGGCGGTCAACACGCCTGTCTGGTTGCCGATGCACTCGGCATCAAGACTATTTTTTTGCACCCTTACGCTGGTGTTTTGTCAGCCTATGGCATGGGTCTGGCAGATACCACCGCGACACGCCAGCAGAGTGTAGAGAAAATTCTTGATAATAAGTCACTCGCAAGCGCCAGGGAACTCGCTGAAAAGCTGCAAGCACAGGGCAAACATGAGCTCGCGCAGCAGTCCATTGACCCTGCAAGCTGCCACTCAATATGGCGTTTGCATTGTCGTTATGAAGGTTCTGATACTTCCCTGGCGGTAGGCTGGTCTGATCTGCAAGGCATCCGCAAACGCTTTGAAGATGCACACCTGCAACGCTTTGGCTTTATCTCGCCGGAAAAGAATTTGCTGCTTGAATCGCTTCAGGTGGAAGTGATTTCAGCAGGCGAATCGGCAAGCCAGCATTTAACTGACAAATATAAAAATATGCAAAAAAAGGGGGGGATGGGTAGTAGTAGCAATAGCCATAAGCAAAATATACAAAAAACAGGGGGGATGGGTATAGCCCCTCAATACAGCCAATATCCGGTTTTTATGAATCAGCAATGGCAACAGTGCCGTTTTTATCAGCGTCACGATTTGCTTGTCGGGCAGATCATTAAAGGTCCTGCTGTCATCCTTGAAGAGACTGGCACAAACGTGATTGAACCCGGCTGGCAGGCGTGCCTCAGCGAAGAAAACAATCTGCTGCTGGAGCGTTATCAGCCTTTACCACAAAAACGGGCAATCGGCACCGATGTTGATCCGGTCATGCTGGAGATTTTTAACAATCTGTTTATGTCAATCGCCGAACAGATGGGCTTTGTGCTTGCCAATACCGCAGCTTCGGTGAATATCAAGGAACGCCTTGATTTTTCCTGCGCGATTTTTAATCTACAAGGCGCACTGGTTGCGAATGCACCGCACATGCCGGTGCATCTGGGTTCCATGGGTGAAAGCATCAAGGCGGTCATCAGAAACAATCCACAGCTCAAGCCGGGGGATGCAATCATTCTGAATGCCCCCTATAACGGCGGAACACATCTGCCTGATGTTACCATCGTCAAACCTGTCTTTAGCAAAACACAAAAGATAATTTTTTATGTCGCCTCACGCGGTCATCATGCCGATATTGGCGGCAAGACACCTGGCTCCGCACCTGCCGATTCCACCCACATCGAAGAAGAAGGCATCGTTATTGATAATTTCAAACTGGTTGACAAAGGTATTTTTCAGGAGCAGGCAATACGCGAGTTGCTGGCAGATTCAAAATGGCCGGCACGCAACCCTGATATGAATATCGCCGATTTCAAGGCACAACTGGCAGCCTGCGAAAAAGGCGCTCAGGAACTCCTGAAAATCGTTGAACATTATGGCCTGGATGTGGTTCAGGCGTATATGTCGCACGTTCAGGATAATGCCGAAGAATCCGTGCGGCGTGTGCTTGAAACACTGCAAGATGGTAAATTCTGCTATCCAACCGACAATACCGGACAAGTCTGCGTCGCCATTAAAATCAATCAACAACAGCGTTCTGCAACGCTTGATTTCACCGGCACCAGCCCACAACA